>JACZTQ010000002.1 GCA_022573605.1 Pseudomonadota bacterium
GCGCCCGCCGCGCCGCCGGTGGCGCCGGCCGCACCGCCGGTGGCTCCCGCCGCGCCGCCAATGCTCGTGCGGGCGCCACGGGCGGAGCCCGAGGTCAGCGACGACCCCGATCTGCGGCTCGCCGACTTCGTCCGGGCGCCGGGCCAACCCCAGCGGGAGGACTGATACCGGCGATCGCCGGCGCGACCCGATAAACCCGCCCGCCCGTGTGATGGCGCCGGACCTTCCGGATGCGTTCGCCCGGCTGGCGCCGCCGCGCCCGGCGGCGCCGTCGCACGCCTCCCCCCCGACCCCCCTCCCAGAGGGAGTGGGGGGCGAAATCGGCGGGGACGCCTATTCTCCCGGCGCCCGCAATTCCATCGCCAAGGCGTGGAGCGGGCCGGCCAGTTCCTCGGCCAGCACCCTGTTGACGGCGCGCTGGCGCTGCACCCTGCCCTGCCCGGCAAAGCGCGCCGAGGTCATGCGCAGGCGGAAATGACTCTCGCCGCCCTCGCGCCAGCCGCCGTGGCCGCGATGCTTCTCACTGTCGTCGATCAGCTCGAACATCGAAGGCTCGAAGGCCTTTTTCAGCTTTTCGGTGATGTTTTCGGTCAGGCCCACCCCTGAATCCTCCCAGATTCCGTCTTGTCAAGCTATCGAATGTAACCGGCCTTGGGCTATTCTGCTCCGACTCGGGCCACCGCACAAGGACGCCAATGCCACCGCGCTCCCCCCTTGACTACGACGTCTCGGTCGCCGCCGACAAGGCGCGCCGGCAGCGGACGCGCGGGTTGAGCGGGGCGTTCGAGACCTCGCGGCGCCATTGCGACTGGCCCGGCTGCGATGTGACGGGCGCCTACCGCGCCCCCCATTCGCCCGAGCGGCTGAACGATTTCCGCTGGTTCTGCCTCGAGCACGTGCGCCGCTACAACGCCGGCTGGAACTTCTTTTCCGACTGGACCGTGACGCAGATGGACGCCCAGTTCCGCGCCGACCGGGTCTGGGAGCGCCCGACCTGGGCGCTGGGCAAGGGGCCGAGGGCGGCGCTGGGCAACCACCCCCATGCCGAGGGCAACGCCTGGGCGCGCTGGGGCTTTCGCGATGCCTTCGAGGTGCTGGGCGACGCCGCCACCCTGAACCCGGGCCGGGCGTCCAACCAGAACCACCCGCGCCGCCGCATGACCCGGGTCGAGCAGCGGGCGATGGATGCGCTGGGCCTGGCCCACCGGGTCGAGACCCGGACCGAGGTGCGCGCCCGCTACCGCGAGCTGGTCAAGGACCTGCATCCCGACCTGAACGGCGGCCGCAACCCCGACCCGGAGCGCCTGGCCTGGGTGCTGAAGGCCTGGCAGATCCTGCGCAAGAGCCGCAATTTCAGCCGCTGAAGCACGGGCCGGCAGACCATGAAGATCACCCTTCTCGGAACCGGCTGCCCGGTCGCCCATCCGCGCCGGGGCGGCGCCGCGACGCTGGTCGAGACCGCCGGCGCCCGGGTGCTGGTCGACTGCGGCTCGATGGTGACCCAGCGCCTGATCGAGGCGGGTTGCCGGGGGGCCCAGATCGACGCGCTGATCGTCAGCCATCTGCATTCCGACCATCTGGTCGATTTCTACCAGCTCGTGGTCTCGAGCTGGCATCAGGGCCGCGCCGCGCCCTGGCAGGTGCATTGTCCGGAGACCGTGGCGCCGCTGATCGAGGCGACCATGGCCGCGTGGCAGGGCGAGCGCGAATTGCGCGTCGCCTTCGAGCAGCGCCCCACGGCGAGCGGGCTGGAAGTGGCCTGCGAGGCCCTGGCGCCGGGTCGCCGGATCAGCATCGGCGATCTCGAGATCGAGCCGGTGCTGGTGGACCACGGCCCGGTGGTCCCGGCCTACGGCTTCGTCCTGCGCTCGGCCGGCAAGGTGGCGGTTCTGTCGGGCGATACCGGCGTCTGCGAGGCCCTGATCGAGGCCGGCCGGGGCGCCGATCTGCTGGTGCACGAGGTCTACCTGCACCGGGAGATGGTGCTGGTTCCCGGCCTCCGCGACGCCGCGACGGTGTCGGCGACGGCATCCTATCACACGCTGTCGGGCGAGGTTGGCGAGGTTGCCCGGCGGATGGGCGCGGCGGCGCTGGCGCTGACCCATTTCGTGCCGCCGGATTTCGACCGCGCGGCGCTGTTGGCCGAGGTCGCCGGGAGCTATCACGGCCCGGTGTTCGTCGGCGAGGACCTGATGAGCTTCGATCTGGCCAGCGGCGACGTGACCCTGGGCGCGTTCCGGGCGCGGGTTCTTTGCCGGTGACGAAATCCACCGATCATGCCCCAATGATTCCTGGGGTACCATCGTGTGGTTGGGTGGGGAGGAGGGGTGGGTGGCGGCGCCGGAAATCCGCAGAGCGGATTTCGTCACGGGCATAAGCCGCCCCCCGGCGGTGATGGGTCGCGCTTGCCCTTGCAATGCGCGCCCCTATGGTCCAGAGGATCGGGCACGATGGCAGGAGTGGCGAAAATGGCTGACGGCGGCACCGTGAACCCGACGGAATTTCCGACCGTCGAGATCTCCGTGCGCGATGCTTTCGCGATCGACTCGGACATGGTGGTCAAGGGCTTTCCCGAGCCGACCGAGCGGGTTCCGCTGATCGACGACACCTACCGTTTCGACCGCGACACCACGCTGGCGATCCTGGCCGGCTTTACCCATAACCGGCGGGTGATGATCCAGGGCTATCACGGCACCGGCAAATCGACCCATATCGAGCAGGTCGCCGCCCGGCTGAACTGGCAACTCGTGCGGGTCAACCTCGACAGCCATATCAGCCGCATCGACCTGATCGGCAAGGACGCCATCAGGCTGCGCGACGGCAAGCAGGTGACCGAGTTCCAGGAGGGCATCCTGCCCTGGGCGCTGCGCACCCCGACCGCGATCTGCTTCGACGAATACGACGCCGGGCGCCCGGACGTGATGTTCGTGATCCAGCGCGTGCTCGAGGTCGATGGCAAGCTGACGCTCCTGGACCAGAACGAGGTGATCACGCCGCACCCCTCGTTCCGGCTGTTCTCGACCGCCAACACGGTGGGCCTGGGCGACACCACCGGGCTCTATCACGGCACCCAGCAGATCAACCAGGGCCAGATGGACCGCTGGTCGATCGTGAGCACCCTGAACTACCTGCCCCACGACGCCGAGGCCGAGATCGTGCTGGCCAAGTGCGCCTCCTTCCGGGGCGAGGGCGAGAAGATGATCAGCCGCATGGTCACGGTGGCCGACCTGACCCGGCAGGCCTTCATGAACGGCGATCTCTCCACCGTGATGAGCCCGCGCACGGTGCTGACCTGGGCCCAGAATGCCGAGATCTTCGCGGGCGACATCGGTTTCGCCTTCCGCCTGACCTTCCTCAACAGATGCGACGAGTTGGAGCGCCAGCTGGTGGCGGAGATCTACCAGAAGTGCTTTGGCGAGGAACTGCCCGAGAGCGCGGCCTCGATCAGCCTGGGCTGATCGATGGTGTTCAAGACCGACAACCCGGCGGACCCGTTCAAGAAGGCGCTCGGCGAGGCGACAAGGGCGCTGGCCGGCGAGGCCGAGCTCGAGGTCAGCTATTCCGCCGACCCGCCGGGGCGCACCGCTACCGGGCTGCGGCTGCCCCAGGTCTCGCGCCGGATGACCCGGACCGAGGTGATGCTGGCGCGCGGCACGGCGGACGCCTTTGCGCTGCGCGAGCGCTTCCACAACCCGGCCACCGATACCCGCTACGCCCCGCCGGGCGAGACCGCGCGGGCGATCTTCGACGCCCTCGAGACGGCGCGCTGCGAGGCGATCGGCGCCCGCGCCATGGCCGGGGTGGCCGACAACCTCGACGCCCGCCTCGCCCACGAGTGCGACCAGCGCGGCTATGGGGCGATGCGCGAGACCTCGGAGGCGCCGATGCACGAGGCCGCCGGTTTCCTGCTGCGCCGGGCGCTTACCGGGCGGGCGCTGCCGGCCGCGGCCCAGAACCTGCTGGATATCTGGCAGGACTTCTTCGACGGCCATGTGGAGTCCGACCTGGAGGCGCTGGGCGACACCCTCGAGGACCAGGCCGTGTTCGCCAAGCAGGCCTGGCGGATCATCGAGCAGCTGGGCTACGGCGACCAGCTCGGCGACGACCCGGACGAGGCCGACCGGGACGACCTGGACAGCGACTCCGAGGAGGATCGGGACGACCGCTCCGACAGCGACGAGGGCGGCGACGACGACGGCGAGCAACAGGAATACCTGCCCGACGACATGCGCGGCGAGTCCGACGACAGCGAGCAGCTCGAGGTCTCGCTGGACCAGGCGGAGGCCGACGACCGGGAGCGGATGGAAGCCGACGACGGCATGCCCCCGCCGGAGCCGCGCGCCGCGCCGGTCTCGGACGCCGATCCGAACTACAAGGTCTTCAACCAGAAATACGACGAGATGATCCCGGCCGAGGAGCTTTCCGACGAGGAGGAACTGGAGCGCCTGCGGGCCTATCTCGACAAGCAGCTCGAGCAGCTGAAGGGCGCCGTCTCGCGGCTGGCCAACCGGTTGCAGCGCCGGCTTCAGGCGCAACAGAACCGGGCCTGGGAGTTCGACCTCGAGGAAGGCATGCTCGATGCCGGCCGGCTGGCCCGGGTAGTGACCAACCCAACCCTGCCGCTGAGCTTCAAGGTCGAGAAGGACACCACCTTCCGCGACACCGTGGTGACCCTGTTGATCGACAATTCCGGCTCGATGCGCGGCCGGCCGATCTCGATCGCCGCGATCACCGCCGACGTTCTCGCCCGCACCCTGGAGCGCTGCCAGGTCAAGGTCGAGATCCTCGGCTTCACCACCCGGGCCTGGAAGGGCGGCGAGAGCCGCGAGCAGTGGCTGGCCGCCGGCCGGCCGCAGAACCCGGGCCGGCTGAACGATCTGCGCCACATCGTCTACAAGCGCGCCGACGCGCCCTGGCGCCGGGCGCGCAAGAACCTCGGGCTGATGATGCGCGAGGGGTTGCTGAAGGAGAACATCGACGGCGAGGCGCTGGAGTGGGCCTATCGCCGGTTGCAGGCCCGCCACGAGCAGCGCCGCATCCTGGTGGTGGTGTCGGACGGGGCGCCGGTGGACGACTCGACCCTCAGCGTCAACCCGTCGAACTATCTCGAGCGGCACCTGCGCGAGGTCATCGGCATGATCGAACGGCGCGGATCGGTCGAGCTTCTGGCCATCGGCATCGGCCACGACGTCACCCGCTACTACAGCCGGGCGGTCACCATCACCGATGCCGAGCAACTGGCCGGCGCGGTGACCGAGCACCTCGCGGCGCTGTTCGACACCGACCCCAAGGCGCAGGTCCGGGCCACCGCCCGCTCGAAGCGCCGGGCGGCGTGAGAGGCCGCCGGGAAAGCCGCCTCGCGCTGCACAGGTAACAGCCCGTACCGGCGCCGCCGCGGCGTAGCGGATTTCACCCCGGCCCGACCCCCCACACCATCCCGGTCGCGGGCGCCAGTCTCAGGGCGGGCAGCCCGGTCACCTGCCTCAGCGCCGCCATCAGCAGATCGCCGATGCCGCGCAGCAGCCGCTCGATGGTGGTGGTCGCCAGCGCCTGGATGTTGCGCACGAAACGGACCACCATGCGCTCGAGCTCCTCCATCTCCTGGGCCATCTGCTCGTCGGAGATGCTGCCGGAAGCATAGCCTTCGCCGAGCAGCACGGTGAAGCTGGCGATGGCCCGCGCCTTGGCCCGGGAATAGCCGCGCAGCAGGGCCAGGTCGGTGCTCAAGATGGTGGAGACGGCGGCGCCGATGCCGGCGGTCAGTTGGTCGAAATCCTGTGCCATGACGATGTCCTCTCAGCGGTTGCGGTTCAGGATGTCGCGCTCGTAGATCAGCGCGTCGCGCAGGATGTCCTCCAGCGCCACGATGCGGAGCGAGACCTGGATCGGGTCGAGCCCGAGCATCGGGGCCGGCGGCGGCGCGGCGGGCGGCGCCGGTTGCGGGCCGGCCCCTTCCTGCCAGCGGCGGAAAGCCTCGAGATAGGCCACCATCGCGCCTTGATGCGAGGCCAGGGCTGCGTCATAGGCGGCGAGTTTTGCGCTCTGGCCGCCGGTCGCGGCGCGGTCATGGGCCTCGAGCTTCGCCAGGTTGCGCAGATAGTCCTCCATGTAAGCGGGGGTGGCGTCCTGGTATTCGGCCAGCCGCTCGGCTCCTGCCGGGGCGATCTCCTCGGCCAGCGAGAGGCCGGCGCCGAGCCGCGCGAGGCGCAGCATCAGCCCGCTGGCGGGCGCCGCCGAGCCCCGCGCCTGAGCCATCAGGCGCACGGTTGCGGCGCGCGCGGCGAGGGCGCGATAGCGGGGCTCGCGGTCGGCATGGGTGCCGCTGGCGCCCGGTGCGAAGTCCTGGAACAGACGCAGGGTTCCGGCGGTCAGCTCGGTGACTTCAGCGGCGACGGCGGCGTCGTAGGCGGGTTCGCGCCCGATTGTGCAGGCGGCAAGCGCGGTGAGGGCGGCGAGGGCCGCGAGGCCCCTGCCCCACCGCTCGATGGTGGCGCGCATGGGTTGTCTCCTATCCCGGAATTCCGCTCCACGGCTCACGGGGCAAGGAGATGCGCCCGCATCGCGGGGCTCACGCATCGGGCTTTAGGGGAAAACCTTTAAGATTTTATGCAGTCGGGCGGATTCCGGCAGATTTCCGCCGCCTGCCGGACCCTTCAGCCGTGGAATCGCAGTCTCGCCCGCCGCCGCAGCCGGCGCCGGCGTCCCCAGACGTGCAGCAGCCAGAAGATCGCCCCCAGCCCGGCGAAATCCGCCGCCGCCGGCCATTCCAGCACGGTCTGGATACCGGGGTCCCAGAGCACCGGGCTGATGTGGCGCTCGACGGCCGGCTGCAACATCAGCAGGCTGTCGCGATGGATCCAGGCCCACCACTCGCCCAGCGCCGCGAGGCGGATCGCTCCGTCATCCGACGACAGGCTGGAATAGAGATCCACCGCCAGGGTGATCAGCCCCAGCAGGAGGAACAGCGCGGCCAGCAGACGAAACATGGTCACCTCGGTTCTCTCTGATCCGCGCGAAGCTAGCTCCATTCGCCTCCCTTGCCAAGAACACGCTCGGCGCCGGCCGGCCCCTTGCCATTGCCGACTCGCCGCGATAGCGTCCGGCGCCGTGGAGAGGTGGCCGAGCGGTCGAAGGCGCACGCCTGGAAAGCGTGTATAGGGGTAACTCTATCGTGGGTTCGAATCCCACTCTCTCCGCCACTCATCTGCCATAGCATCCTGTTTTCAAATGGAAATCGCATCCGCGATGGTCCCGGATTCCAAGGGGTTCAGCCGTTTCACAGGCTTTCCTTCGTGAGCTCGTCCTGCGTCGCCAGGGTGCTCTCGCGCATGGTGTCGACCATGAAGTCGATCTCATTGCGGCTCAGGGTCAGGGGCGGCGCCTCGCTGACTGTCCCTGGCGGCCGGGGGCAAACCGGAGCCGCCGGTTTCGCCCAGGATAAATCATCCAGGGGAGCATCGCGATGGCCATTGACATATTCGAGAGCTTTCCTTTAGCTGGCCGGATGTGCGCGACAGCAATAGAGCGTTTCGCAGTGGCGAACAAACAAAGCGGTCCGGCAAGGTTCACATCGCCATGCGCGTTGCGTATTATCGCGGACGGGCGCCGCGCGGACGGGCGAAAGATCATGAGGGAGCCGAGGGTTGGGAGAGGCGATGTCAGCGAGTGATTTTCAATCCGTCGGCACCGAGACCTGGCGCCAGGACGGCATCGCCAAGGTCACCGGCGCCGAACAATACGCGCCCGACATCTCGGTCGACCGGATGTGGTTTGGGCGCGTGCTGCGCAGCCCCCACGCCCACGCCAGGATCGTCGAAATCGATACCAGCGCCGCCGAGGCTCTGGGCGCGGTCTGCCTGACCTTCGCCGATATCCCCAAGGTCAAATACAACGAGCGCATCGTCAGCACGCCGCCCTGCCTCTACCGCGACCGCTATGTGCTGGCCGACAAGCCGCGCCATGTGGGCGAGGCGATCGCCGGCATCGCCGCGCCGACCGAGGCCCTGGCCGAGAAGGCCCTGCGGGCGATCAGGGTCGAGTATGAACCCTTGCAGACCATCATCACCATGGACCAGGCCATGCGCGACGGCGCCGCGCCGATCCATGACACCATCCGCCTGATGGACGACGACATTCCGATCGAGCACAATATCGCGGTGGCGCGCACCATCGAGGTCGGCGATATCGACCGGGGATTCGCCGAGTCGGACATCGTCATCGAGCGCAAGTTCAAGACCAACCGCATCTATCACGCCCAGATGGAAACCAAGACCGTGCTGTGCCGCCCCGAAGTGGACGGCGGCCTCACCGTCTGGGCCAGCACCCAGTCGATCCACAACACCCGCATCCTGCTGGGCGAGATCTACGCCATTCCGCTCCACAAGCTGAACGTGAAGAAGGCCGCGCTCGGCGGTTCCTTCGGTTCCAGCATCCAGATGAACTCGGTGACGCCGATCTGCGTCGGCCTCGCCCTGAAGTCCGGGCGGCCGGTCAAGATCGTCTCGACCCGCGAGGAGGATATGTACGACCATGTGCGCTATCCGTCCGAAATCACCCTCAAGCTCGGCCTGAAGGCGGACGGCGCCCTGATCGCCGGCCACATGCGCGCCGACATCGATATCGGCGCGCACAATATCCAGGCCTACCCGTTTCTCGGCTGCATGGGCGGCTTCTGGGCCTCGCTCTACACCTTGCCGAATCTCAAATATGAAGGCCGGGCGGTCTACACCAACAAGACACCGTCCTGCGCCATGCAGGGATTTGGCGCCCCGCAGACCACCTTCGCCGTCGAGTGCCTGATGGACGAGATCGCCGCCGACCTCGGCCTCGACCCGGTGCAGTACAAGCTGGCCCATTACGTCGGGCTCGGCGGCACCTTCTGGGGCCAGGGGCCGGCCTCGAAATGCATCATCCGGAGCGACGGCGTGCCGGAGCTTCTCAAGGTCGGATCGGAAAAGATCGGCTGGAAGAACCGGCCCAAGGCGGGGTCCGGGAGCGGACGCTACCGGCGCGGCATCGGCATGGCGCGCGGCTTCCATACCAGCGGCGTCGGCCATCCCAAGACCTCGGGCGCCGAAATGATCGACTATTCGGGCGCCATCGTGAAGGTCAACGAGGACGGCACGGTCGATCTGGTCCAGTCGCTGATGGACCACGGCGGGGGCACCAACGACGCCATCGCCAAGATCGTCGCCGAGGAGATCGGCGTGCCCGCCCAGATGGTCGGCATCTCGCCGGTCGATACCCGCACCACGCTCTACGACGTCAGCACCCATGCCACCCGCGGCGTCTACGCCGGCGGCGCGGCGGCGCTGAAAGCGGCCCGGAAGGTCAGGCAGATGCTGCTGGATCAGGCCGGCCGGGTGCTGGACGTGCTGCCCGAATCCCTGGTCATCGAGCCCGACCACGAGCTTGGTCAGGGCGTGATCCATTGCCCCAACCTGGCCGACCGGCGGATCACCGTCGGGGCGCTGGCGAAACACATGCAGATCAACAGCCTGGGCACCATCGCCGCCGCCGAGAGCCTGCGCCAGGTCAACTGCCCGCCGGCCTACGTGTCCTATTTCCTCGAGCTCGAGGTCGATACCCACACCGGCCAGATCAAGACCCGGCGCGCGGTGCTGGGCAGCGATTGCGGCACCGTGGTCAACCCGAAGCTGGCCGCCGGACAGCTTGTCGGCGGCTTGTCGAAGGGGCACGGCTACGCGCTGATCGAAGACAATCACTGGGACCCCGAGACCGGAGAACTCGCCAGCAAGGGGTTCTGGGTCGATGGCAAGACCCCGTCGATGAGCGAATCCCCGCTGCTGGACGACGTGGAGACCCATTTCGCCCACACCTTCGAGCCGACCGGCCCGTTCGGCGCCAAGGGTCTCGGGGAAGCGGCCGGCAATCCGGCCGTCGCCGCCTTTGCCAACGCGGTCCACAACGCCATCGGCGTGCGCTTCTACGAGGTGCCGATCACCCCCGAGAAGGTTCTCGCCGCGCTGGCCGCCAAGCAAGGCCCCGGCGCCCCGGCCAGACCGGAAGAGCCGGTCGCCGACGAGCCCCGGCTCGATCCGGCGCCGGCCGGCGAATAGGGGGCCCAGGCATGTATATGGCGACAAATACCCACATCCTGGTTCCCGAGTTCGACTACCGGCGGCCCGGAAGTCTGAGCGAGGTGCTCGCCCTTGCGGCGGAGCACGGCGACCGGGCGCGGCTGATCGCCGGGGGAACCGATCTCCTCGTGCAGATGAAAATGGAACGCGATGCTCCGTCGCTGGTGATCAGCCTCGCCGGGATCGAGGAGCTTCGCGGCATCGCATCGGGTGACGGGCTGACCATCGGCGCCATGACCACGATCCGCGATGTCGCCGGCTCGGCGACGGTGCGCCGGCAATACGCGGCGCTCCACGAGGCCTGCCAGGCCTTCAGCACGGTGCAGATCATGGTCATGGGCACGCTCGGCGGCAACCTCTGCAACGCCTCGCCGGCGGCCGACACCGCGCCGGCCCTGCTGGTCCTCGACGCCAGGGTCGATCTGGTGACGGGCGAGGGCGGGCGGAGCGTTGCGCTCGGCGATTTCTTCACCGGGCCGGGCCGGACGGTGCTCGCCGGGGGCGAGGTGATGCAGTCGGTCACGCTGCCGGAGCCGGGCGCGGGCACGGGGAGCGCATTTCTGAAAATCTCCCGCGTGGTTGCCGATATCGCCCAGGTCTGCGCCGCCGTCAGGCTGGTGCGCGACGGCGACACGATCACCGATTGCCGCATCGCGCTCGGCTCGGTGGCGCCGACGCCGCTGCGCATCGGGCGCGCCGAGGCGAGCCTGACCGGCGGCAATGGCGGCCTGGAAGCCTTCGAGCGGGCGGCGCGGATCGCCGCCGAGGAGATCCGCCCGATTTCCGATGTCCGGGCGACGGCGGCCTATCGGCGCCACGCCGCCGGGGTGATCGTTCGCGACGCCTTGACAACGGCCTGGCGCCGCGCCGGCGAAGGAGGTGGAAAATGAACGACCGCAGGGTCCGATTCACCCTCAACGGGGAACCGAGGGAAGTTTCGGTCAAGCCCAACGACCTGTTGCTGAACGTCATCCGGGACGATGAAAAACTGACCGGAACCAAATACGGCTGCGGCATCGGCGAATGCGGCGCCTGCACGGTCCACATCGACGGCCGGCCGGTGCTCGCCTGCCTCGAGTTGGCGGTTGCCGCCGAGGGCCGCGAGATCGTCACCATCGAGGGCCTGGCCGGGAACGGGGGAGCGCTCGATCCGTTGCAGGAGGCGTTTCTCGACAATGGCGCGGTGCAGTGCGGGTTCTGCACGCCGGGCATGATCATGATGGGCCGGGCGCTGCTCGACGAGACGCCGGAACCGTCGGAGGCGGAGGTGCGCGATTACCTGCGCGGCACGCTCTGCCGGTGCACCGGGTATGCCAGTATCGTCCAGTCGGTGATCGACGCGGGAGCAAAGGAAGCGGCGGCCGACTAGAACCTTTAATCCAGGGAGACGGGTCGAACATGACGGACGGCATCTGCGACATCCAGGTCAAGGGCGGCGTGCTGGTCAACAGCCGCGAGATGAAGCTCGGCGACGTCTTCATCAAGGACGGCATCGTCGACAGCATCGAGCCGCCGAACAGCGAAAAGACCGCAAAAAAGACCATCGACGCCACGGGGAAACTGGTGCTGCCCGGCATTGTCGAGGCGCATCTCCATCCGGTCTACGCCGACCGCCTGGATACGCTCTCGAAGGCGGCTGTTCATGGCGGCATCACCACGTTGATTCCCTATATCGGCGCCGTCAAGGCATGGGGCGTCGAAGGCAATCTGTGGGATGCGGTGAACTATTTCATCGACGAGGGGGCCCGTGATTCGGTGATCGATTTCGGGCTCCATTGCACCCTGCTCGCCGGCGACCTCGACGGGCTGGACAGCCTGATTCCCAGGATCTGCGACCGCGGGGTGCGCTCGTTCAAGGGTTTCATGGCCTATCGCAAGCGGGGCATGTATCTGAGCGATTCCGATATCCTCAGGATCCTCGCCATCCTCAAGGACAATGGCGGCCTGTTCTGTGTCCATGCCGAGAACGGCGATCTGTGCGATTTCCTCGAGGACGGGTTCATCGCCGAGGGCAAGACCGGCCCGGAATACTACGCCCCCTCGCGCCCCGGCATCACCGAGGCGGAAGCGGTGTTTCGCATCCTGAGCTTCGCCAGGGTGCTCGATTGCCCGATCTATATCGTCCATGTCAGCACCCGCGAGGCGCTCGAGGTGATCGAGATCTACCGCGGCTGGGGCTCGAACCCGATCTACGCCGAGACCTGCACCCATTACCTGACCCTGACCAACGCGGAGATGCTGAAGCTCGGCTCGCTGGCCAAGGTCAGCCCGCCGCTGCGCAGCGCCGAGCATATCGACGCGCTCTGGCAGGCGATCATCGACGGCAGGATCGACGTCATCGGCGCCGATACCGCCGGGCACCTGATCGATGCCAAGGAGCCCCGCTTCGGCGACGTCTTCAAGGCGCCGGCGGGGCTGCCGGGGCAGGAGACCATGTTCACCGTGACCTACGACGAGGGCGTCAACCGCCGGGGCGTCAGCCTCTGCCGGCTGGTCGAGACGATGGCCGAGAAACCGGCGAAAATCTTTGGCCTCTATCCCCGCAAGGGCGTGCTCCAGAAGGGCGCGGACGGCGATCTGCTGATCTTCGACCCGATGAAGGCGCACACCATCAAGGCCGCCAACCGGGTGACCAGATCGGATTATTCGATGTTCGAGGACCGCTCGGTTCTCGGCGCGCCGGAACTGGTCATGCAGCGGGGCGAAATCCTGCTCGAAGACGGGGAACTCAAGGCGGTCAAGGGCCGCGCCAGGTTCCTCGAAGCCGCCAGCCAGTAACGCAATCCGGGAGACCCGCCATGTCCGACAGAATCATCAAGATCGCCATCCTTCAGGAAAAGGCGATGCTGGGCAGCAGCGTGCGGGAAAAGCTCGACCGCACGCTCAAGCTGATCGAGGAGGCCTCGCAGGGCGGCGCCCGGATCATCCTCGGCGGCGAGCTCTGCACGACCGACTACGTGCGGTGTTACGGCGCCAAGGACAACGACATCTTTGCCGACGCCGAACCGATCCCCGGCCCGTGCACCGACGCGGTGGGAGAACTGGCCCGGAAACACGGCAACTACGTGATCTTTCCGATGTTCGAAAAGGCCGCTCCCGGCATCTACTACAACGCCGCCGCGACCATCGGCCCCGACGGCTCGGTGGTCGGCAACTACCGCAAGACCCAGGTTGCCGGGGTCAAGGCGCTGGAGAAGATGTATTTCCGCGCCGGCCAGGACTTCAAGGTGCTGGAGACCGAGTTTGCGCCGCAAGCCAGGTTCGGCACGATCATCTGCCACGACCGCCGCTACCCGGAAACCGCGCGCATCATCGCCATGCTGGGAGCCGAGATCATGTTCTGCCCGACCGCCGCGCCGGGCTATGCCCACGGGGTGCACTGGGGCCTGGTGAACATCGCCCGGGCGGTCGATAACGGCATGTTCTGCGTCTATTCGAACCGGGTCGGAGCGGAGGGCGACAACAGCTATTTCGGCGAAAGCATGGTGGTCAATCCGCTCGGCGAGGTCATCGCCGAGGGCGGCGACAAGGAGAACTTCGTCCTCTACGCCGATTGCGATCTCGACCTGGTCGACCAGGCCCGGATCGCCGTGCCCACCCTGCGCGACATGCGCGGGGAGTTCTGGATGAACTACTACACCCCCTCCTACGACCGGCTGATCGGCTGACATGGACGGGTCCGCCCATCGCGACCGGTCGCGCCCTGTCCACGGCGAGAGCATGAACGGGCAAGGCAACCGGAAGATTCCGGTGATCATCATCACCGGGTTTCTCGGCAGCGGGAAGACCACCGTGCTCAACCATGTCGTCAAGCAAGCGTCGATGAAATCGACCGCCGTGATCATCAACGAGTTCGGCGAGATCGGCATCGATCATCTGCTGGTCGAGACCAGCACCGAGCAGATGATCGAGATCAACAACGGCTGCATCTGCTGCACCGTGCGCGGCGATCTGGTCGACAAGCTGGGATCGCTCGCCATGTGGCTCGACCTGGGCCGGGTGCCGCCGGTCGACCGGGTCATCGTCGAGACCACCGGACTGGCCGATCCGGCGCCGATCATGCACACAATGATGACCGACGCGACCCTGCTCGACCGCTATCGCCTGGAGAGCATCGTGACGGTGGTCGACGCCATCGCCGGCGGGTCGTCGCTGGAGCGCTTTGCGGAAGCCGTGAAACAGGTTGCCATCGCCGACCGACTGATCCTCTCGAAGCGCGATCTGGTGGAGACCCATTCCGACTGGGAAAGCTACGCCGAGTTGCGGCGAAGGATCGGCGAGATCAATCCCCGCGTCGCCATCCACGAGGCCAGCAATGGCGAGATCGACCTCGAGATTCTGCGCTGCCGGTCCGGGAGCGACGCCGAGACCGCCTTCGCCGATTTCTCGCAATGGCTCGATGCCGCGGAGCAGGACTGCCGCGGGACCGGCCACCGTCATTGCCACGATCATGGCCACGGCGCCATCACCAGTTTCGTGGTCCGGTTCGCGGGCATCGCCGACAGCGAGCGGTTCAACCGGTTCTTGCAGGAGCTGGCGATCGAATTCGGCGAGAATATCCTGCGGGTCAAGGGCATCGTCAATGTCGCCGACAGGCCGGACCACCCGGCGGTCATTCATGGGGTGCAACACGTCTTTTTCCCGGTATCATGGCTGGACGCCTGGCCCGATGACGATCATTCGTCGAAGCTGGTTTTCATCACCCAGGGGCTGGAGCCGCGGACGATCGAAAACCGGTTCGCCGAACATTTTGCCGGTACCGTGAAACGGGCGCCCGGTGTGCCGGGAGGGAAACGGGGAATGCAGCGGACCAGGAGACCTTGAGATGTATGCGGAGTTCGATCTTCTGACCCCGGCGGCGGTCGGCGGCGCCCTGGACGAACTCGCGAAAGTCGAGAACGAAGAGGATTGCATGCCGCTCGGCGGCGGCACCAATCTGGTCGTCGATCTGCGCGCCCGCGCTGTCGCGCCCAAGGTCCTGATCAGCGTCGGCCGCCTGTCGGGATTGCGCGGCATCGAGCTCGGCGAGGGCCGGGTCTCGATGGGCGGCGCGGTCACCGTCTCGGAAATTCTCCGCCACCCGGAACGGTCCCGCTTCGGGCCGGCCCTGATCGGCGCGGCGCAGGTGTTCGCCGGTCAGATGGTGCGCAATACGGCGACCATCGCCGGCAATATCTGCTGCGGCTCGCCGGCGGCCGATCTGGTGCCGCCGCTGCTGGCGCTCGATGCCGTGGTCAGGCTGGAGTGCAGCGCTGGCAGCCGCGAGCTGCCCCTGGCGGACTACTTCACCGGCTACAAGAGCTCGGTGCGCAAGCCCAACGAGTTGCTGACGCGGGTCTGGTGGCCCGAACCGCCGGCCGGGTCGGCGAGCCTGTTCTACAAGCTCGCCCGGCGCAAGGGGGATGCCATCACCGTGGTCGGCGTCGCCGTTTCGCTGGCGCGGGAGAACGGCATCTGCACCCGGGCGCGGATTGCGCTCGGCGCGGTTGCGCCGGTCGTGGAGCGGGTCCGGCCGGCCGAGGCGATGCTGGAAGGGAACGCCCTTGAGCCGGACCTGATCGAGGCCGCCGCGCGGGCCGCCGCGCAACAGTCGAGCCCGATCGACGATGTGCGCGCCTCGGGCAAATACCGCAGACAACAGGTTTTCGTGCTGGTCCGCCGCCTGCTCTCGCGGGCCTGGCGGAGCCTCTCTGAAGGAGACCATCCATGAGCCCATCGAGGACCATGACCCTGGCGGTCAACGGCAGACCCCGGCAGGTCGCCGTGGCGGCCAACGAAACCCTGCTGGAGACGCTGCGCGGCATGGGCGCGGTCGAGGTCAAGAGCGGCTGCGAGAAAGGCGATTGCGGCGCCTGCGCGGTGCTGCTGGACGGACTGGCGGTGGATAGCTGCCTCTGCCTCACCTGGACCGTGGCGCAGCGCGCCGTCACCACGGTCAAGGGTCTCGGCACGGCCGCCGACCCGCACCCCCTGCAAACCGCCTTTGCCGAGCGCGGCGCGGTTCAGTGCGGCTACTGCACGCCGGGGTTCATCATCGCCGCCAAGTCGCTGCTGGACAACGACACCGACGATCCCGGCGAGGACGAGATCCGCTACGCCCTGAGCGGGAATTTCTGCCGCTGCACCGGATACAACAAGATACTCGACGCCGTTACCGAAGCGGCGCAAGTGTTGCGCGAGGAGGCGGGCGTCCAATGACCGATACCAGGAGCGAAGCGCGGGGCGACGCCAATGTCGCGTTCCGTCAAGTGGGCAAACCGCTGACCCGGATCGACGCGCCGGGCAAGGCGCTGGGCAAGACCCCCTATGCCGGCGACTATGCGATGCCCGACATGCTCCACGCCAAGGTGCTCCGGGCGCCGCTGCCGAGCGCGCGCCTCAAGCATCTCGACGTGACGAAGGCCCGGGCCCATCCCGGCGTCGCCTGCGTGCTGACCTTCAAGGACCTCGAGAAGGGCACCGTGGCCACCGACATTCCCGGCCAGACCGGCTTCAAGCGGCTCAACACCGATCAGCAGATCCTGGTCGAGGAGATCGTGCGCTACCAGGGCGAGCCGATCGCCCTGGTGGCGGCGGAAACCGTCGCCATCGCCGAGCGGGCGATCGACCTGATCGCGTTCGAACTGGAGCCGATGCCAGGCGTCTACGATATGTTCGAGGCGATGAAGCCGGATGCCCCCAGGGTGTTCGGCGACGACAACATCGTCGCCAGTTACAAGATCCGCAAGGGCGACGTGGAGGCCGGCTTCGCCGCCGCCCACGTGATCGTCGAGAACACCTTCAGCACCCAGCATATCGAACATGCCTTCGTCGAGCCCGAGGTCGGGCTGGCCTGGGTCGACGAGCAGGAGGTCGTCAACATCCGCTCCTCGACCCAGTGCATCGAGCATTTCCGCAACATCGCCGAAGCGCTCGGCCTGCGCCAGAGCAAGGTCCGGGTGCGGGGCGCCATGGTCGGCGGCGGCTTCGGCGGCAAGAGCGATATCACCGTCGAGCTCTATCTGGCGCTGCTGACCCGGGCGACGGGGCGCCCGGTGCGGCTCTGCTACAGCCGCGAAGAGTCGTTCTACGGCCACGGCAAGCGCCACCCCTTCACCATCAGCCACAAGACCGGGTTCACCCGGGACGGCAGGATCACCGCCTCGAAGATCGACATCACCTCGGACTCCGGCCCCTATGCCTACATGTCGCCCTATGTGCTGATCTACGCCACCGAGGCCGGGCCCGGCCCCTACCTGGTGGAGAACCTCCATATCGACTCGCGCTGCATGGCCACCAACAACATGTTCACCACCGCCTTTCGCGGTTTCGGCGCGACCCAGGCCTGCATCGCCTATGAGCAGCAGATGGACGAGGCGGCCAAGGTGCTCGGCATCGACCGGCTCGAGTTGCGGCGGCGCAACTTTCTCAAGACCGGCGATCCCATCGCCACCGGTTTCGAGGTGAAAAGCGCGGTCTGGACGGAGCGCTGCATGGACCTGGCCTGGGAGGCGCTCGGTGAGTGCACCGAGGCCAGCGGGCCGGTCAGGATCGGCCGCGGCATCGCCGCCTACCAGCAAGCCTACGGGCGCCTGGTCTGGCTCCATGACACGGCCGAGGGCTGGGTTGGCATCGAGCTGGACGGCACCGTGGTGGTGCGCTCCGGCATGACCGATATCGGGGCCGGCCAGACCTCGTCGCTGGCGCAGATCGCCGGCGAGGTGCTGGGCGTGGCGATGGACACCATCACGGTCTACAACAGCGACTCGTCGACCACGCCGCTGGCCGGCACCTCGAGCGCCACCCGCGGGCTCTACATGAGCGGCAATGCGGTGCGCCTGGCGGCGCAGGCGGTGCGCGGCCGGTTGGGCGAGCGCGCCGCGCGGCACTTCGGCGCCGAGCCCGGCGAGATCGATTTTGCCGATAGCACGGTCTTCGTCGCCGGCGATCGCGAACGCTCGATCAGCTTGCGGGAACTGGTCGCGATCTGCGCCTCCGAGGGTATCCACCGCGCGGAACTGGCGATTTTCCGCGCCCCGTTCGGCGACAAGCTCGACCCCGAAACCGGGCAGGGGCAGGTGCATCCCGACTATACCTTCGGCGCCCACGCGGTCGAGGTCGCGGTCGATACCGAGACCGGCGAAGTCACCATCCTGAAGAGCATCGGCGCCCATGATGTCGGGCAGGCCCTCAATCCCGAGGCGGTCGAGGGGCAGATCGAGGGCGGCGCCGCGCAGGGCCACGGCTACGCCCTGAGCGAGGAGCTGATCTATGACGAAGGGCGGCTGCTGACCCCCTCGCTCAGCGAGTACCTGTGCCCGACCTCGATGGATTCGCCCAGGGTCCAGTCGATCATCCTCGAATCGCGCAGCGGGCTCGGCCCGTTCGGGGCCAAGGGCATCGGCGAGCCGGGCCACACGCCGGCGGCACCCGCCGTCGCCAACGCCGTCGCCGACGCCATCGGCGTCAGGGTGTTCTCGCTGCCGATCACCCCCGAGAAGGTCTGCGCGGCCCTCGAGGCCGCGAATTCGGGCGCATAGGCTGCGGTCATCGCTGCTGTGCGCGATATGAAATGAAGGTCGGCAATGGCGAACAATGCGCGTCGGAATACCGTCCAGTCCCTGGAACGGGGTCTCGGTGTTTTGGAAGCGGTTTCGGCGGCGGACGGACCGGTCGGGATCACCGATCTCAGCCGCCGGCTCGGCCTCGCCAAGGGGTCGGTCTCGCGTCTGGTCGCCACCCTGGTCAAGCTGAATTTTCTGGTGCGCGATCCCGAGAGCAGGAAATACCGGCTCGGCCTGAAGCTCTGGGAACTCGGCTCCAGGTCGGTCGCCAGGCTGGATATCCGCGGCGTCGCCCGGCCGGTGATGGAAGAACTTCACCAGGCCACCGGGGAGACCGTCCACCTCACCGTGCTCTCCGGCGAAGGCAAGATGGTCTTCCTCGACAAGCTGGATTCGACCATGAGCATCCGCCCCAACGTCCAATTGGGCGCACACCTGCCGGTCCATTGCGTGGCCAACGGCAAGGCCATGCTTGCCTTCCTGCCGGAGAATCGGGTCGCGGCCATACTCGCCGGCAAGCTTCAACGATATACCGACGCGACGATCACCCGGAAAGGCGATCTGATGGCCGCCGTCGAAGGCATCCGCGAGGTCGGTTACGCGGTGAATGCCGGCGAATACCGCGCCGACGTCTCCGGCGTCGCCGCCGCCATCTGCAACCACACCAATTACGCCGTGGCGGCGCTTGGCATCTCCCTGCCCAGCGCGCGCATGACCGAGGCGCAAACCCGGAAGCTCGGTATCCTGGTGGCGGCGAAGGCGCGCGAAATCTCCACCACCCTCGGCAGCCGGCAGGGCGAGGCGCCGGGGGGCTCCCCGCCAGGCTCGCGAGGCGGCGCTTGAGACACGGCGGCTTTCGCTCATGACCCAAATCCCCACCCAAATCCCCCTGGCGCGGCGGTTCGCCGACTGGAGCATCGGGTTCGATCTGGCGGGCGCGCCCGCCGAGGTCCGGCGCACCGCGCGGCGCGCCATTCTCGACACGCTCGGGGTCATGGCGGCCGGGGGCGCGCATCCAAAGGTGCGGGCGCTGGCGTCGGGCCTGGCGCCGGCGAGCGGACGCTGCACCGTCCTGGGCAGAGGGCGGGGGGAGGCGGAGGTCGCCGCGCTGGTCAACGGCATGGCGGCCCATGTCTGGGATTTCGACGACACCAGCTATACCGGAATCATGCACGGCTCGGCGGTCGTGCTGCCGGTCGCGCTGGCGCTGGCCGAGGAGGGCGGCGCGACCGAGCAAGACCTGATCGCCGCCTTCATCGCCGGGTCCGAGGTGACCTATGCACTGGCGGATATCTGCACCCACGAGCACTATTTCCGGGGCTGGTGGAGCACCGTCACCTGCGGTCTTGCCGGCGCCACGGCGGCGGCGGCGCGGCTGCTCGGGCTCGGCGCGGACCAGGCGGCTCACGCCATCGGGCTGGCGGCGGCGTCCGCCAGCGGCGGCAAATCGGTGTTCGGCACCGACGCCAAGGCTTTCCTGGTCGGCGAGACCGCGCGGCGCGCGATCACCTTCGCCCGCGCGGCGCGGATCGGCCTGACCGGACCGGTTGCCGGCTTCGAGGACCCGCGCGGGTTTCTGGCGCTGCTCAATCGCGGGACCGCCAACATGGGCGAGGCCGACACGCTCGGCCGCCGCTGGCGTCTGACCGAGCCCGGCCTGCTGTTCAAGACCAGCCCGGTCTGCTCCGCCGCCCATGCCGCCATCGAGCAGATGGCGCGCCTGATGGAGGAGGCCGGCGCCACCGCCGACGACATCGTCTCGATCGAGGCCGAGATACCCGAACTGGTGCATATCAGCCTGGTCTACCCACGGCCGGTAACCGCGCAGGAAGCCCAGTTCAGCCTGCCTTACGCGCTCGCCTGCGCGGCGCTGCACGGGCGCGTGCGGCTGGACGATCTGTCAGCCGGGGAGATCGGCGCGGCGGAAAAGGCGGCGCTGATGGCCAGGGTATCGAGCGCCGTCGCGGCGGATCTCTCGACCGACGAAATGCGCGCCCGGTATCCCGAGAGCGCCCGCCTGACGGTGACCCTTGGCGCCGGCCGGGTCGTGCAAGGGTTCCGTGGCGAGGCCTACGGCATGCCGGGCCGCCCGCTCACCGATGAAGACCTGCACGGCAAGTTCGCCGGCTGCGTCGAGTTCGCGGGTGGTTGTGTGCCGAACGGGCAACTGGACAGGTTGGACCTGCTCGGTCTGGCGCGGGACGTTCTCGGCGGCCGGCCGATCTGACAGCGCCCCCGACGGGGCGCCCGGTGCGGCGCGAGGCCGGTGCAGGCTTACCCCAGCTCCGCCAGAATCTCCTCGGTCGATAGCACCCAGCCGAACAGGCGCTGGAAATTGCGTATCGTGGCGTCGTGCAGATCGGCATGGGTGGTGGCGCAGGCATCCTCGACCAGGGTCACCGCATAGCCCCGGTCGGCCGCCTCGCGCGCCGTCGACTCGACGCACATGTTGGTGGAGATCCCGGTCAGGTAGAGCCGCTCGCAGCCCAGCGAGCGCAGCAGATGGTCGATCCCGGTCGAGGCGAAGGCGCCGATCGAGCGCTTGTTGACGATATGGTCGCTCGGCTCCGGCGCCAGCTCGTCGAGGATATCGTGCTCGCGGCTGCCCAGATGGTTGCCGGTCATGGCGTAGAACTTGCGCATGTGCGGCGCGGCGTCGGCGCAGTCGGGGCGCTCGGCCCCCTGGGTGATGTAGACCACCTCGCCCCCGCCGGCGCGCAACACCGGGGCCAGGCGCAGGATGTTGGGGATCACCAGTTGCTCGATCCGGTCGAAGCGGTAGTCGGTGAGGTTCGAGCGCTGGTCGCGCATGCGCCGCCCCAGCGCGCCCTCGCGGTGGCCGCTGGCGCGCTGCATGTCGACAATCACCAGCGCCGATTTCGCCGGGTTGACGGGCCGGGCGGTCATGTAGTCCTGGATGTAGTCGGAAGCGGGGGGCGGCTTGTCGGACATGAGAGCCTCCAGTCAGGCGGCGGCCCGGCGCATCAGCGCGCCCAGGCCGGCAATATCGGCGCGGGTCTCCAGCGCCATGATCTCGTCCCAGACCGCGGTCGCGGCGGAGGCGGGCCAGAGGCGGGCGGTCAGCGACAGGTATTTGTCCCTGATCTCCGCCGGCGGATAGGGGTCGGCCCAGTCGCCCCGGTTGGTCTCCGTTTCGGCCGTCAGCGCGGCGCCATCGGTCAGTGTCACCGTCACCCGCGCCGGGCGGCGATCCGGCAACTGGGCGCTCATCGCCGGATCCTCGCGCACCGTCACCCTGGCCGCCAGCGCCAGGATCTCCGGGTCGGTCACGCTCCGGCCGCTGAAGCTGCCCACGCCGCTGGAGCCGTTCACCAGCGTCGTCGCCACCGCGAAGGGCAGCGAGAACTTGGCCGCCAGCACGTTCCTCGGGCGCGGGTCGTCGAGCTCGGCGGCAAAGCCATAGCTCTCGACCTCGACCCGCTCGATCCGCGCCGGGTCGAGCAGGCCGGGGTTGGCCTCCGCGATCATCGCCAATGCGTCCAGCGCGGCGTGGTTGTAGCGGCAGCACGAGTGCATCTTGAAATAATTGCGCATGACCTCCCAGCGCTGGCCCAGCGCCTCGGTCATCGCCGCCTGGTCGAAGCTGTCGGAGACCACCTTGCCGAAGACCTGCGCCACGCCGTCGAGCTCGCCGCAGAACCCGGCCTCGATCATGTCGTCGGTCAACACCCCCATCTGCCCGCTGACCCCGGCGAAGAGGTTCCTGACCGTGCCGCCTTCGAGCATGGTCCGGCGGCTGGTGCCGAGGGTCAGGTTGGCGGCGATGTTCAGCGCCTCGCGCATCCTTGCGCCATCCGCGCCCGCCAGCCGCTGAACCGCCACCGCGGCGCAGATCGTCCCCCAGGTGCCGTGCGGGTGCATCGACGGGCGCAGCGAGGTGGAGATCCCGACCCGGGCGCCGATCTCGTAGCCGATCGTGACGGCGGCGAGGAAGTCCAGGCCGCTCCGCCCCCCCGGCCTCGGCCCCGGCCTCGGCAACGGCGAAGGCGGCGGGGAAGGTGTGCATCCCCGGATGGCCCTTGCAGAACTGGTTGCCCTCGTCCATCTCCAG
This sequence comes from Pseudomonadota bacterium, assembly GCA_022573605.1. Lineage (GTDB taxonomy): Bacteria > Pseudomonadota > Alphaproteobacteria > Rhodobacterales > Rhodobacteraceae > Thermohalobaculum. The sequence continues at coordinate 22,716 of JACZTQ010000002.1, forward strand.
CCAGGTGCCGGCGGTGCCGTTGACCAGCGCGGCCTGCGCCGGATGGGCCCCGGTCGCGGTCCCGATCAGCAGCGCCGGGCCGCCGCCGGCCATGCCGGGCCGCGCCGACAGCGCCCTCACCTCCGGCTCCGCCGCGCCGCCGACGATGGCGCCGATGCTGTCGGCGATGATCAGCCTGGTGCGCTCGACCACTTCGCGCGGCACATCCGCGGCCGGATATCCGGCGGCGAATTCGGCGACCTCGGTCAGATAGTCCATCGGTCCCTCTACGGTTTGCATCCGGTGGCGAGGGTATGCTCTTGTAGGCCGCACCCGCAAGGCCGTCCCCCCGAGATTCCAGCGATGGAGAGCACGATGAAAAAGGTCCTGGTGATCGTCCCCTTCCCGATGAGCGAGGAGAACCGCGACCAGCGGCGCCGGCAACTCGAGGCGGTGGACCTCGGCCCCGACATCGCCTTCGATTTTGAATCCGTGCGCGTCGCGCCGAGGAACTATGTCAGCGCCTCCGACATGACCCTGGCCGAGTTCGGCGCGCTGGAAGCCGGGCTCACGGCGCAGGAGCGCGGCTACGACGCGGTCTGCATCGACACCATGAGCGACTCGGGGCTGGCGGCGCTGCGCTCGGAGCTCGACATCCCGGTGATCGGCCCCGGCCGGGCCTCGATGCTGATGGCGATGCTGCTGGGCAACCGCTTCTCCATCGTCGCCATGTGGCCGCACTGGCGCCATCTCTACGCCAAGACCCTGAAGGAACTCGGCCTCGAGCACGCCTGCGCCTCGATCCGCTCGATCGACATCGCCCCCGACAACCAGGCGCTGCTGGGCGGCAAGGAGGAGGAGGTCTTCCCGCTGCTGCTCGATTGCGCGCTGGCCTGCATCGAGCAGGACCGGGCCGAGGTGATCGTGCTCGGCTCCACCACCATGCACCAGGCCCACGCATACCTGGCCGAGCGCTTGGCCGTGCCGGTGATCAACCCCGGCCCGCTGAGCTACAAGCTGGCCGAGGCGGTGCTGGGGCTGGGGCTGAGCCACAGCCGCAAGGCCTATCCGGCCTCACCGGCGCCGAACCAGGCACGATGTGATCCGGGCCATGGGGGATGCGGCGGAGGGGGGTGCGGACGGGTGACGCCTGGCGCGCAGGCGCCCCCAATTTTCTCAGTCGGCGGCGAAGCAGTAGAAATAGCCGTTGCCGCCGGTGCCGCGGAGGTTGTCCTGACTGCAACCGCGCGAGGCGTGAGCGGAATTCCACGAGGTGTTGCCGCCTCCGTGGCGGTCATGGTGGCCGACGATGGCCGAACCCTCGCCGTTCGACGTCCAGTTGGAACAGGTCTTGTCGCCCTCCTGCCAAGGCCAGTAGGCCATGCCGTCCTCCTGGGTCCCGGTCAGGATATCGTGTTCGTTCCTCTCGTCGTAGCGACCCATCACGCGATTGCCATTCTCGTCGAGCGCCGTGCGCAGGTAGATGTTCGGCAGGATGTGCAGCTGGTCGAGATCGGCGGCGATGCGTTCGCCGAGCGCGTTATACCACGGGCCCTGCCCGATGCGCTGCCGCGCCGACTCGCCGCGCTTGCCCTCCGCCTGGGTCGAGAGATAGGCGCGCCAGGTGCGGCCCGTCGAGCCCGCGGCCTCGGCCAGCTTCTGGCAATGCGCGTCGGCGCCTTCCAGCCCGCCGAGATTGCCGCCGTCGCCCGTTCCAGCACTGGTGACGAAGAAGCCCATCTCCTGCGCGCTGGCCGGGGCCGAGAGCGCGCCGAGGCCGAGCACGGCGCCGGTCAGAATTGCTGTTGCGATTTTCATTGGATCCTCCCTTTCCTTCTTATGATTCCCGGCGATTGTGCCGCAAATCGTCGGATCAGGATACAATCCGGCGCCGGCCCTTCGCAATCGGCTAGCCCGACCGCCGGCCAGGCAGCACTTTGCCCGCCCCCCAAGGTGATGATTTCCGGCAGGCGAGACACCAGCGATGGACCTTTGCCCGGAAAGTCGAGTACGACTTGGGGGGCAGGACAACCGGAGGCGGTAGAGCATGACGGGACTGAGGAAACGCCTGGGCGAGGCGCACATTCTGGTCGCCCCCGGCATCTTCGACGCGCTGACTGGGCTGATCGCCGAACGGGCCGGGGCCGAGGCGGCCTACCTCTCGGGCGCCAGCATCGCCTATACCCGCTTCGGGCGCCCGGACATCGGCCTGGTGACCATGACCGAGGTCGCCGAGACGGTGGCCGCGATCCGCGACCGGATCGAGATTCCGCTGATCGTCGACGCCGACACCGGGTTTGGCAATGCCCTGAACGTGCAACGCACGGTGCGGCTGTTCGAGCGCATGGGGGCGAGCGCGCTGCAACTCGAAGACCAGACCCTGCCCAAGCGTTGCGGTCATCTGGCCGGCAAGACGCTGGTGCCGGCGGGCGAGATGCGCGGCAAGATCCGGGCGGCGCTGGATGCCCGCGCCAGCGACCAAACCCTGATCATCGCCCGCACCGACGCCATCGCGGTGGAGGGCATCGAGGCGGCGCTGGACCGGGCCGAGAGCTATGCCGAGGCCGGGGCCGACCTGCTGTTCGTCGAGGCGCCGCGGTCGCGCGACCAGATCGACGCCATCATGGCCCGGCTCAAGGGCAAGGCCCCGCTGATGGCCAACATGGTCGAGGGCGGCAAGACGCCGCTGATGACGGCGGACGAGTTGCAGCGGCTCGGCTACGCCATGGTGATCTTCCCCGGCGGCGCGGTGCGGGCGCTGGCGGCGACGGCGCAGCGCTATTATGCCAGCCTGCTCGCCACCGGCTCGAACGCCGCCATGAGCGAGGCGATGTTCGATTTTAGCGCCTTGCAGGAGCTGCTCGGCACCGCCGGGATGCTGGCCCGGGGCAAGGCCTACGACCCGGAGGCCGACTGATGGCGCTCGACCCCCAAGAACTCGACCCGGTCACGCTGGCGATCCTCAAGGGTCGGCTGGAACAGATCGCCGACGAGATGGACGCGACCCTGTTCCGCTCCGCCTTCAACCCGATCATCGCCGAGGCGCACGATGCCAGCCACGGCATCTACCACGCCGCGAGCGGCGACACCCTGGTGCAGGGCAAGTCCGGCCTGCCGATCTTTGTCGGGGTGATGGCCTTCGGGGTGAAGGCGGTGATCGACAAGGCGGCGAGGCAGGGCGGCGCGCGCGACGGCGATGTCTGGATTTTCAACGACCCCTATGACGGCGGCACCCATCTTTCCGACATGCGGCTGGTGCGGCCCTATTTCCGCGACGGCGAGGTGTTCTGCTACATTGCCTCGGTCGGCCACTGGCACGATGTCGGCGGCAACGTGCCGGGGAACTACAACCCGGCCGCCACCGAGTGCTTCCAGGAGGGGGTGCTGATCCCGCCGGTGAAGCTGTTCGACCGGGGCGAGCTCCGGCAGGACGTGGTCGATATCCTGATGGCGAATTCGCGCCTGCCCGGCTCGGCCTATGGCGACCTCAATGGCCAGATCAACGCACTGGATCTCGGCGTCAAGCGGCTCGATGCGCTGTTGGCGGACTACGGCGACGCCACCGTATCCAGCGCGCTGGCAGAGTTGAAGGCGCGGGCGGCGCTGCTCATGCGGGCCGAGATCGCGGCGCTGCCGGACGGCACCATCTCGGTCGAGGACTGGCTCGACAACGACGGCAATTCCGACCGGCCCTTGAAGGTGGCGCTGGACCTGACCATCGCCGGCGACAGCATGGTGATGGATTTTTCGCGCTCCGCCCCGGCCTGCCGGGGACCGGTGAACATCTCGCGCTCGACCACCATCGCCGCCTGCTACGTGGCGCTGAAGCATGTCTTCGGCGAGGTTCCCGCCAATGCCGGGGTGCTGGAGCCGATCGAGTTCCGCATTGCCGAAGGCTCGCTGCTGGCGGCCACCGCGCCGAAGCCGGTGGGGGGCTATACCGAGACCATCCTGCGCCTCATCGACCTGGTGTTCCAGGCCATCGCCCAGATCGCGCCCGAGCGCTCGAACGGTTGCGCCTACGGCACCATCAACGCGCTTTCCATCACCGGGCACCGGGAAAGTGGCGAGCGCTGGGTGATGTTCTCGTTCTTCGGCGGCGGCCATGGCGGGCACCCGTAGGGCGACGGCCTCAACCACGGCAACGCGCCGATCTCGACGGCGACCATCCCGCCGCTGGAGATCCTCGAGGCGGCCTATCCGGTGAAGTTCACCCAGTGGGCGCTGCGCCCCGATTCCGGCGGGCCGGGCCGGCACCGGGGCGGGCTGGGGGCGGTCTACGAGATCGAGCTGCTGGAGGCCGAGGCGACGGCCTTCCTGTTCGGCGACCGGGGCAAGTTCGCCCCGCGCGGGGTGGTCGGCGGCGGCGAAGCGGCGATGACCCGCTTCACCTTCCCGAAGGACGGCGCGCCCACCAGCCCGCCGCTGGCCGCCAAGATCGTCGATGTGTCGCTCAAGCGCGGCGACCGGGTGCGCCTCGAGACCCCCGGCGGGGGCGGTTACGGCGACCCCGCCGACCGCGAGCGCAAGGCGATCCGGCGCGACCTCGAGCTCGGCTTTATCAGCCTGGAGGCCGCCCGGCGCGACTATGGCTGGGAGAGCGAGGCATGAGCGCGCCGCGCTATGTGATCGGGGTCGATGTCGGCGGCACCTTCACCGATGTCTTCGTCTGGGACGAAGCCGGGCGAACGGTGACCACGGCCAAGGTTCCCTCGACCCGCGAGGACCAGTCGAAAGGCTTCATCGAGGGCATCCGCCAGCGGGTGGACGATTTCAGCCAGATTGCCACCGTCGTCCACGGCACCACGGTCGCCACCAACGCGTTGCTGGAGCGCAAGGGGGCGCGGACCGGGATCATCACCACGACCGGTTTTCGCGACGTGCTGGAGATGCGCCGCCGCGACCGGCCCCGGACCTGGGGGCTGTGGGGGATGTTCGAGCCCGTGGTGCCGCGCAACCTGCGCCTCGAAGTGGACGAGCGGGTGCTGGCCGACGGCACCATCGAGACGCCGGTGGCGCTCGATCAGGTGACCGCGCGGGCGCGGGCGCTGCTGGAGGCCGGCTGCGAGGCGGTCTGCGTCTTCTTCATCAACGGCTATGCGAACGCTTCCAACGAGCAACAGGCGGTCGCGGCGGTACGCCGCCTCTGGCCAACCCCCTACGTGACGGCGGCGACCGAGATCATCCCCGAGATCCGCGAGTTCGAGCGGCTCTCGACGGCGACCCTGAACGCCTATCTGCAACCGGTCGTGTCGGGCTATCTCGACCGGCTGGAGGGCGAGCTGAAGGCGCACGGCTCGGCCGCCGATGTGCTGATCGTGCAATCGAACGGCGGCGTCATGGCGGTCGAGACGGCGAAGCGATATCCGGTGCGCACCGCGCTCTCCGGCCCGGCGGCGGGCGTGATCGCGGCCCGCGCCATCGCCCGCGCGGCGGGGTTCCCCAACGTCATCACCTGCGACATGGGCGGCACCTCGTTCGACGTCTCGCTGATCGCCGGTGGCGAGGCGGCGCTGGCGGCCCAGAGCGCGATCGATTTCGGCCTGGTGATCCGCACGCCGATGATCGAGATCACCACCATCGGCGCCGGGGGCGGCTCGATCGCCCGGGTCGATGCCGGCGGCATCCTGCAAATAGGCCCGGAATCGGCGGGCTCGGACCCGGGTCCGGCCTGCTACGGCCAGGGCAACGACCGGCCGACGGTGACGGACGCCAATCTGCTGCTGGGGCGGATCAACGCCGAGCGCCCGATTGGCGGCAAGCTCGACCGGCTGGACACCGACGCCGCGCGCGAGGCGATCCGGGTGCGGGTGGCCGCGCCCCTGGGCCTCGAGGTGATGGACGCCGCCGAGGCCGTGCTGAAGGTCGCCAACGCCAAGATGGCCGGGGCGATCCGCCTGGTCTCGATCGAGCGCGGCCACGACCCGGCGAAGTTCGCCGCCATGCCCTTCGGCGGCAGCGGGGCGCTGCACGCCGGGGCCCTGATGCGCGATGTCGGGCTGGGCTGGGCGCTGGTGCCGCGCTTTCCGGGGGTGACCTCGGCGCTGGGCTGCGTGGTGGCCGATATGCGCCACGACCGGGTGCAGACGGTGAACCGGCACTTGTCCGACCTCGACTGCCCGGCGCTGGCGGCCGAGATGCGCGCCGTGGCGGACCAGACCGAGGTGCTGCTCGGCCGCGCCGGGGTCGATTTCGAGCGCATCGACCGGCAGTTCGAGTTCGACATGCTGTATCTGGGCCAGACCCACACCGTGGCGGTGCCCCTGGAGATGACCGCGAAGCTGACCCGCAAACGCATCCAGAAGGCTTTCGATGCCGCCTATCTGGCCGCCTATGGACGCCTGCTGGAGGCGATCCCGGTCCGGGTGCTGAACTATCGCGTCGCCGTCACCGGACGCCGGCCGCATTTCGACATGAGCGTTTTCGCCCCGCCTGCCGGGGGCACGCTGGAGAGTTGCCAACGCGGTGAGCGGACCATCCGGGTCGATGGCGCCGATCTCGCCGCCCCGGTCTACCGGCGCCTCGACCTGCCCGAAGGGGCCGTGATCCCCGGCCCCGCCATTCTGGAGCAGCCCGACGCAACCGTCTTCATCGACCCCGGCCTGGCCGGCCGGATCGACCGCCACGGCAATCTGATCATCGCACGGGAGGGCGCACATGCAACCGATTGACCCAGGCAGCACCGCGCTGGTGCTGGTGGATCTCCAGAACGACTTCCTGCACGCGCGCGGCGCCTATGGCCGCGCCGGCCAGAAATCGGCCGCCATCGCCGCCCTGCCCGCCAGGTTGCTGCCGCTGGCGCGGGCGCTGCGCCAGGCCGGCGGCTGGATCGTCTCGACCCATTTCACCCTGGTGCCGGGCAAGGGGGGCGAGCCCTTCATCCTCGACCACCTGAAGAAGCTGCGGCCGTTCCTGGCCAAGGGCGACTTTTTGCCCGGCGGCTGGGGCCACGCGCTGGTGGACGAGCTGCAACCGGCCGACATCGGCATCGAGAAAGTCGCCTATTCCGCCTTCTACATGAGCCGGATGGAGTTCGCCCTGCGCCGCGCCGGCGTCGAGACGCTGATTACGGGAGGCATCGTCACCAATGGCGGCGTCGCCTCCACGGTGCGCGATGCCCAGGTGCGGGACTTCCATACGGTGGTGCTGTCGGACGGCTGCGCGGCGTTCAAGCGGGAAGTACACGAGACCGCCATCGCCGACCTCGCCACCGTCGCCACGGTCCTGACCTGCGCCGAGGCCCTGCTCTGGATCGAGGGGGGCTGACACCATGGTCTCGGTCGCCCGGCCGCCCGCCAGTTTCGATATCGAGACCGAAATCGTGGTCGTCGGCGCCGGGGCCTGCGGGCTGACCGCGGGCCTGCGCGCCCTGGAGGGCGGGGCCGAGGTGGTGGTGCTGGAGCGCGACCCGCGGCCCACCGGCTCGACCGCGATGTCGTCGGGCTTCATCCCGGCCGCGGACACCCGGTTCCAGCGCGCCATCGGCGTGGTCGAGACGCCGGAGGACTTCGCCGCCGACATCCACAAGAAGGCGGCGGGCGGGGCCGACCCGGCGATCGTGAAAACCGTCACCGAGCAGATCGGCCCGGCGCTGGAATGGCTGGCCGACGCCCACGGGCTGCAATGGCGGGTGCTCGACGATTTCCTCTACCCCGGCCACACCAGGCACCGGATGCATGCGGTGCCGGAGAAAACCGGCGCGGCGCTGATCGCCCGGCTGCTTGGCGCGGCCGAGGCAGCGGGGCTGACGCTGGTCACCGATGCCCGGGTCGCCACGCTGCACCCGACCGGCGGGGACCGGATCGCCGGGGTGACCCTGACCCGCCCGGACGGCGCCACCGAAAGCATCGCCTGCCGCGCCGTGATCCTCGCCTGCAACGGCTATGGCGGCAATCCGGCGCTGGTCGCCGAGCATATCCCGGAGATCGCCGGCGCGCCCTATTTCGGCCACCAAGGCAACACCGGCGACGCGCTGCTCTGGGGCCGGGCGCTGGGCGCCGCGGCCAAGGACCTTTCCGCCTATCAGGGTCACGGCTCGCTGGCCCACCCCCACGGCATCCTGATCACCTGGGCGCTGATGATGGAAGGCGGCATCCAGGTCAACGCCGGGGGAAGGCGGTTCTCGAACGAGCACGGCGGGTATTCCGAACAGGCGGTCAAGGTGCTGTCCCAGCCCGGCGCCATCGCCTGGAATATCTACGACGACCGGTTGCACGGGATCGGGCTGGGGTTCCCGGATTACCGCGAGGCCATCGCGGCGGGCGCCATCCACTCCGGCGCCGACGCGGGCGCGCTGGCCGCGCGCACCGGCCTGCCGGCGGACGCCCTGGCGGACACGCTGGCGCAGGTGGCGGCATTCTGCGCCGGCACGGCGGCCGATCCCTTCGGGCGCGACTTCACCGCCAAGCCGGCACTGTCGGGCCCGCTCCACGCGGTCAAGGTGA
>JACZTQ010000003.1 GCA_022573605.1 Pseudomonadota bacterium
AAGCGGCGCCTGCGCGAGGCCGCGCGCGCGGTGCTGCCGCGGCTCGGCCGCGACGGCTGGGACTACGTGCTGATCGGCCGCGCCGGGGTCACCGCCTCGCGCCGCTTCGCCGATCTGGTGGGCGACCTGGAGGCGGCGCTGGGCAAGCTGCACGCCAAACATCAGGGGGGGGCAAGAAAATGACCCCGCTGGCCCGCTTCGCCGCCCTGCCGGTCCATGCCTACCGGCTGCTGCTCAGCCCCTGGCTGGGCCTGAACTGCCGCTACCAGCCGACCTGCTCGGCCTATGCACTGGAGGCGCTGGAGACGCATGGCGCGATCCGCGGCGCCTGGCTGGCGATGCGCCGCATCGCCCGCTGCCACCCGGGCGCGGGATCGGGATATGATCCGGTGCCACCGCGCGAGAATGGCGGAATCCGCCGGGGATGATTTGGGCCCGACATGGGCCCGCTATGGGCCCGATATGGGCCCGACATGGGCCCGACATGGGCCCGACTTGGGCATGATATGGGGATGCTCTGGCCCTGATTTGGGGATGTCCCGGAGCCGCTTGCGCGTAGCGGCGCGATCGCGTACCGAGAGCACCATGCTTGACGCCACCGACATCGCCATCCTCGTACAGCTCGATTCCGGCGTGCCGGGCGGGCCGGAGAGTTCGCCAAGCTGCAAAAACCCTTGACCTGAACCCTGTCAGGCGCTTCAACGCGGGCGCGGTTACCCTTGGAGCGATGAATGGGCGACAATAGCGACAACAAGAACCTGATTCTGGCGGCGGTGCTGTCGATGGCGGTGGTCGTCGGCTGGCAGTTTCTGTTCCTGCCGGCCCCGCCGCCGCCGGCCGATCCGGCCACGGTCGAAGGCCAGCCGGACACGGTTCCCGCCGCTACCGTCGAGGGTGGCGCCGGCGTTGTCGCGCCGGGCCTTCAGACCGACCAGACCCGGGGCGAGGCGCTGGCCGCGGCGCCGCGCGTGCCCATCGAGACCGAGGCGCTGACCGGCTCGATCGCGCTGACCGGCGGACGGCTCGACGACCTGCACCTGTCGCTCTACCGCGAGACCCTGGAGCCCGATGCCGCGACCGTGGTGCTGTTGAACCCGGCCGGTGGCCCGGCACCCTATTTCATCGATTACGGCTGGCGGCGCACGGTCGACAGCGACCCCGGCCCGCTGCCCGGAACCGCGACCCCCTGGACGCTCGAGCGAGGCAAGATACTGACCCCGGCGACGCCCATCGTGCTGCGCTGGGACAACGGCGAGGGCCTGACCTTCCGGCGCATGTTCGAGATCGACGAGCGCTACATGTTCACCATCATCCAATCGGTCGAGAACACCACCGGAGGCACGGTGACGCTGGCCCCCTACGGCGCCATCGCCCGGCGCGGCGAGCCCGACGGGGTGGGCTTCTACATCCTGCACGAGGGCGCGGTCGGCGTCTTCGACGGCGAGCTGACCGAGCGGGACTACGACGATATCCGCGACTTCGAGGCCAGCAGTTCCGAGCGTGGCCCGGTAGAAATTACCAGCGTCACCGAGAACGGCTGGCTGGGCTTTACCGACAAATACTGGCTCACCACCCTGACGCCGCTGCCGGGCCAGACCTTCGAGGCGGTCTTTCGCATGCTCAACCTGAGCGGCACGGAAGAATTCCGCGCCGAAATGCGCCTGCCGGTCATCAGCATCGCCGCCGGCGCGACCGCCGAGAGCGTGACGCAACTCTTTGCCGGGGCCAAGGAGTTCTACACCCTGACCGGCTACGAGGAAGACTTTGGCATCGTCGATTTCCACAAGGCGATCGACTGGGGCTGGTTCTATTTCCTGACCAAACCGATCTTCCAGCTTCTGGCCTGGATATATGGGCTGCTCGGCAACATGGGCTTCTCGATCATCGTGATGACCCTGCTGGTCAAGGCCTGCCTGTTCCCGCTGGCCTACAAATCCTTCGTCTCGATGTCGCGGATGAAGAAGCTCCAGCCCGAGATGGAGAAGATCAAGGAGCGCGTCGGCGACGACAAGAAGATGATGCAGCAGGAGATGATGGCGCTCTACAAGAAGGAGAAGGTCAACCCCGCCGCCGGCTGCCTGCCGATCGTGTTGCAGATCCCGATCTTCTTCTCGCTCTACAAGGTGCTGTTCGTCACCATCGAGATGCGCCAGGCGCCGTTCGTCGGCTGGATCCACGACCTCGCGGCGCCGGACCCGACCTCGTTTCTGAACCTGTTCGGGTTGATTCCCTACCAGATCCCGGCTTTCCTGGCGATCGTCTCGATCGGCGTCTTCCCGATCCTGATGGGCGTCACCATGTGGATGCAGCAGAAGCTGAACCCGGCGCCCACCGACCCGACCCAGAAGATGATCTTCGCCTGGATGCCCTGGGTGTTCATGTTCATGCTCGGGCGCTTCGCCAGCGGGCTGGTGATCTACTGGTGCGCCAACAACATCATCACCTTCACCCAGCAATACATCATCATGCGCAGCCAGGGGATCGAGATCGATCTGATGGGCAACATCAAGTCCGGCTTCAAGCGCAAGCCGGTGGTGGCCGCCAGCACGCCCCCCCCGGCCAAGGCTGACGAAACCGAGACTGACGCGGCGGACCCAGAGCCCGGCAAAGAGACCCCGCGGAGGAAAAAACCGGCGCCCAAATCCGGCGGCAAGTCCGGAACAAAATCCGGAACCAGATCCAGAACCAAACCCGGCGGCAAGTCCGCAACCAAACCCGCCGGCAAGTCCGCAACCAAACCCGCCGGCAAATCGCGCCGCAAGCGCAGCAGCGGGGGCGGCTGACGCGCCGTCATGGCAGCGCCGCAGGTTCCCTTCACCGTCATGGCAGAGGCCGGCGCCGAGGCCATCGAGCGCGGGCGCAAGCTGTTCGCCGGCCCGTGCGACTTCGTCAAGGGCGTGGTGGCGATGGACGGCCTGCCCGCCCCCGACCGGCCCGAGGTCTGCTTCGCCGGGCGCTCGAACGTGGGCAAGTCCTCGCTGATCAACGCCCTGACCGGGCGCCGGGCGCTGGCCCGGGCCTCGAACACGCCGGGGCGGACTCAGGAGATCAACTATTTCACCCTGGGCGCAGTGGGGCGCGGTGCGCGCGGCTATCTGGTCGATCTGCCCGGCTATGGCTACGCCAAGGCGCCGCTGGAGAAGGTGGCGCGGTGGCAGGACCTGCTGCGCCGCTACCTGGCCGGACGGGTGACGCTGGCCCGCGCCTATCTGCTGATCGACGCCCGCCACGGGGTCAAGCCGGTCGACCACGAGATCATGGCGCTGCTCGACCGCTCGGCGGTGTCGTTCCAGGTCGTGCTGACCAAGGCCGACAAGCCCAAGGCAGACGAACTGGCGGGCACGCTGGACGCGGTGAAGGCCGATCTCGCCAGGCACCCCGCCGCCTACCCGGAGATCATCGTCACCTCGTCGGCCAGCGGCGACGGGCTGGAATTACTGCGCGCCGCCGTCGCCCGGTTGCTGGTGGAATAGACGCGCCCGACGCGCTGGCGCCAACCGGAACGACAGGGTAAGAAGCGCCTGATACGTCCACCCACGCCGACCTTGGGGGAGGCCGCCATGGAGAAGTCCCAGGCCATGAAACGCGACTGGATCGCCACCGCGCGCACGCTGAGCGAGGCGTTGCCCTATTTGCAGCGCTATGACGGCAAGACCATCGTGGTCAAGTTCGGCGGCCATGCCATGGGCGACGCCCCGGCGATGGATCGGTTCGCCCGCGACATCGTGCTGATGAAGCAATGCGGCGTCCAGCCGGTGGTGGTGCATGGCGGCGGGCCGCAGATCGGCCAGATGCTGGAGCGCTTGGCGATCAAGTCGGAATTCGTCGATGGGCTGCGGGTCACCACCGCCGACACCGTCGAGGTGGTCGAGATGGTGCTGGCGGGCTCGATCAACAAGCGCATCGTCTCGGCGATCAACGCCCAGGGCGGCAAGGCGGTCGGGCTCTGCGGCAAGGACGCCAACCTGATCGTCTGCGAGAAGGCGCTGAAGCGCACATTGGACCCGGACAGCAATATCGAGAAGGTGCTCGACCTCGGCTTCGTCGGCCAGCCGGTCGAGGTCAACCCGCGCGTGCTGGAGGTGTTCCTGGAGTCCGATTTCATCCCCGTGGTGGCCCCGGTCGGGGCCGGCCGCAAGGCGGACGAGACCTTCAACATCAATGCCGACACCGCCGCCGGCGCCATCGCCGGCGCGATGAAGGCAAAACGCCTGATGCTGCTGACCGATGTGCAGGGGGTGAAGGACAAGGACGGCGAGGTGCTGACCCGCCTGACCCGGGCCGACATCCAGCGCCTGATCGCCGACGGCACCATCGCCGGGGGCATGATCCCCAAGGTCGAGACCGCGCTCTACGGCATCGAGCAGGGGGTCGAGGCGGCGGTGATCCTGGACGGCCGCACGCCGCACGGGGTGCTGCTGGAGCTGTTCACCCAGCACGGCGCGGGCACGCTGATCAGCGCCTGATGCGCGGGGGTGGCATGATCGGTGTGGTGGGCGATCGTGCCGCCGCCGTGGGCCTCGCCGTTGTCGGCGCCTTCCACCCGCGGGCCGGGGACGGGGCGCCGGAGGGGGTCGGGACGATCTGTTTGCTCGGCGCGCGTCGCGGCCTCATGTGGCGGGCATTCTCGGGCGGCAAGGAGGCGTCCGACGGCCGGCCCGACCCGCTCGACCGCTGGTCGCGGCGGGTGATCGGGGGCCTCGCCGCCGAGCTCGGCGCGGTGGCGCTCTACCCCTTCGGCGGGCCGCCCTACCAGCCGTTCCAGCGCTGGGCCGCCCGGGGCGAAGGCGCCGTGGCGTCCCCGGTGGCGATGCAGGTGACGCCGGGGCGCGGGCTGTGGGCCTCGTGGCGCGGCGCGCTCGGCTTTGGCGAGCGGATCGTGTTGCCCCGGCGCGAGGGCGCCAGCCCCTGTCCGGCCTGCCCGGCGCCCTGCCGGACCGCCTGCCCGGTGGATGCCTTCGCCGGCGGCACCTACGACGTGCCGCGCTGCGTCGCCCATATCACCTCGCCCGCCGGAGCGGCCTGCCGCGAGGGCGGCTGCCTGGTGCGTCATGCCTGCCCGGCCGGGCGCGACCTGGCCCCGCCCGCCGAACAGCGCCGTTTCCACATGGAGGCCTTCATCCGGGCCCGGCTGGCGGCCGGGGCATGACCCCGGCGCGGTTGACCCCGCGGATGCATTGCCGGTCAGATATCTGCCATGAAGACGCTGATTCTGATGCGCCACGCCAAGGCGGGCTGGGCCGGTCCGGGGATGGCCGACCACGACCGCGCCCTGAACCGGCGCGGCCGGTCGGATGCGCCGGTGATGGCGCACTGGCTGGCGGCGCGGGGGCTGCGGCCGGGCACGGTGCTGTGTTCCCCGTCCCGGCGCAGCCGCGAGACCGCGGCGCTGATGCGCGATGAACTCCCCTGGCTGCCGGAGCCGGACCTTCCGGAGGCGCTCTACCACGCCGGGCCGGGCACGCTTCTGGAGCATCTGAGGGGGCTGCCCGGGGGCTGCGACAGCGCCCTGGTCATCGCCCACGAGCCGGGCCTTGGCGCGCTTCTGCGGATGCTGGGCGGGGGCGCCGCCGCGCCGGGGCGCGGCAACGCCGGCGGTCATTTTCCGACCGCCGCCATCGCCGTGCTCGAGGCGGGGATCGGGGGTTGGCGCGGCCTCGGCGCGGACCGGGCGGAGTTGGTTGCCTTCGCCGCGCCCCGGGAACTGATGGAAAAACCGGCCCCCGGAGCCTGACGGACGGCCGCCAATGCGGTTCGGCTCAGAGGGTGTATGAAGCGGCGGAGACGACGGCCACGAAAATCGCGGCGACGATCACCAGGGGATACAACAGGTAGGTCATTTCAAACCTCGGTGTCTGAGTCGATGCCGGAGCATCGGTGCCAAGCCAGTTCTGGAGCAGCTAATTCACCATGACCTACGCTGATTCGCCGTGTGCGGCTGTGACGATCGTCACTTCGGCGCCAAAGCAAAGCCGCCGACCCCGAGGCGGGACCGGCGGCGCATTGGCTTGGCGATCGCGGCACGCGCGAGATACATTTTTGCGCAATTTCCGAGCCGCCGAATGAAGCCATTCGGCTCGAAATTGCTCAGTGCGCCAGAATCTGGCTCAGGAACAGCTTGGTGCGCTCGTTCTGCGGATTGTGGAAGAACTCCTCGGGCTCGTTCTGCTCGACGATCTGGCCCTCGTCCATGAACATCACCCGGTTCGCCACCCGGCGGGCGAAACCCATCTCGTGGGTCACCACCAGCATGGTCATGCCGCCCTCGGCCAGATCGACCATGACGTCGAGCACCTCCTTGATCATCTCCGGGTCGAGCGCCGAGGTCGGCTCGTCGAACAGCATGATGCGCGGGTTCATGCAAAGGCAGCGGGCGATCGCGACGCGCTGCTGCTGACCGCCGGAAAGCTGGGCGGGATATTTGTGCGCCTGTTCGGGGATCTTGACCCGCTCCAAGGTCTGCATCGCCGTCGCCTCGGCCTCATTCTTGGGCGTCTTGCGCACCCAGATCGGGGCCAGGGTGCAATTTTCCAGGACGGTGAGATGTGGGAACAGATTGAAGCTCTGGAACAACATGCCAACCTCGGCCCGGATCTTGTCGATGTTCTTCAGGTCCGAGTTGAGCTCGATCCCCTCGACGACAATCTCGCCCTTCTGGTGCTCCTCGAGCCGGTTGATGCAGCGGATCAGGGTCGACTTTCCGGAACCGGACGGCCCGCAGACCACGATCCGCTCGCCCCGGTGGACGGTCAGGTTGATGTCGCGCAGGACGTGGAACTCGCCATACCACTTGTTCATGTCGGTGATCTGGATGGCGATCTCGTCGGTGATGTGCATCTTCGACTGATCGACGTGGAGTTCTTCGGTAGAGTCAGACATGGTTGCGATCCCTTATCGGTCGGTCTTGAGTTTTTTCTCGAGATACATCGAGTAGCGGGACATGGAGAAACAGAAGATCCAGAATAACACCGCCACGAACAGGTAGAGCTCCCACAGGATGCCGTTCCATGCCGCAGTGGCCCGGATCGGGTTCAGCAGCCCGACCGGGTCCAGGAGCCCGATCACCGACACCAGCGTGGTGTCCTTGAACAGCCCGATGAAGGTGTTCACGATCCCCGGGATCGAGACCTTCAGCGCTTGCGGCAGGATGATCAGCCGGGTCGATTTCCAGTAGTTGAGCCCGAGCGCGTCGGCGGCCTCGTACTGGCCCTTGTCCAGCGCGGCCAGGCCGCCCCGGATGACCTCGGCCATGTAGGCTGAAGCGAACAGCGTGACCATGATGACAACACGCAGGATCAGGTCGAAGCTGGTTCCCGGCGGCAGGAAGTAGTTCAGCAGCACCGAGGCCACGAACAGCAGCGTGATCAGCGGCACGCCACGGATGAACTCGATGAAGACAACGCAGATGGTCTTGATGAAGAACATCGACGATTGGCGCCCCAGCGCCAGAACGATGCCGATCGGCAGCGAGGCGACGATGCCGGTCACGCCGATGATAACCGACAGCAGGAGGCCGCCGATCTGGCCCGATTCGACCACTTCCAATCCCAAACCGCCCCAGATCAGGAAATAGGCGGCGATCGGGTAGGCGGCCGAGAACCACAGCATCCACCGCGGCAACGTGCTGAACAGCACCGGCGCCAAAGCCGCCAACATCAGCACGAAGGCCAGGATCGGCCGCCAGTACAGCTCGGACGGGTAGAAGCCGAAAATTAACTGGTTGAACCGCTCGTTGATCACCGCCCAGCAGGCGCCCGTGACGCCCTCGCCATGGGCGGCGGCAATGACCTCGCGGCAGCCGGACAGCGAGCCGGCGTTCCAGACCCCCTTGATGAAGATCCAGTCGACGAGCGGCGGCACCAGCAGCACGATGGCCACGATCGAGGCAACCGTCAGGATGCTGTTGACGACCCCGTCGAACAGGTTCGCGCGCAGCCAGTGGATCGGGCCGACCTCGGAGGCGGGTGGCGCCGAGGGCGGGATCTGCCCGGAGGCGACAAAGGCGACATTGGGTTCGCTGCTCATGATCCCGAACCCTCCCTGACGCGGTAGAAATAGGTGACGTTGGGCCGGGCTCCGAACACCGTGTAGCCGATCGTGGCCAGCCGGGCCGCGAGCCCGCCGAAGACGACGACACTGGTATCGAGAAGACCGAACGTCATCTCGCCGAAGGGCAGACCGATCAGCACCGCCAGGATGAAGACCACCAGTTCGGCCGCCGCCATGTCGATGAAGCGGTAGTGCTTGAAGATCGCGGTCACGAACGCGGTCGCCGAGAAGACCGTCAGAAACAGGGTGATCGCCTGCTTGCCGGTGCCCCACAGGTAGTAGCTGTCGCGCCCCTCGCTCTGATCGAGGAACAGGTAGTAGAGCATCATCACCAGGGTGGCGCCGTAGAGCAGCACCACCAGGTTCAGCCAGCCCGCGACCCCGTAGTTGGGCTGCATCGTGGCGTCGCCCTTCTTCAGGGTCTCCCACTTGCCGTTGACGCCCGCGAACAGGGCCAGAACGCTGAACCCGCCGCCGGCGACCGAGGTGCGCTCGACCAGCTTCACCTGCTCGTTGTAGAGGTTCATCACGAACGAGATCGACAACGAAATCGACAGGTAGAACGCCATCAGCAGCATCAGCGTCTCGAACGCGTGGCCGGTCTGGTTCAGGGTGATGCCACCCAGCGTGCCGGTGGCGTCCATGTAGCCGATCGCCAGCGCCAGCGACGAGTTCTTGGTCAGGTTCAGATACTGCGAGATCAGCGGCGGGATGATCACCCGCAGCGCCTGGGGCAGGATGATCAGGTTCATCGTCCAGCTCGGCCTGAGGCCGAGCGCGAAGGCCGCCTCGGTCTGGCCCTTGGACACCGCTTGGATGCCGGCGCGCACGTTCTCGGCAATGAAGGCGCCGGTATAGATCGACAGCGCCAGCGTCAGCGCCACCAGCGAGGTGCGGGCATAGATGCCGCCCTTGAAGTTGAAGCCCTTGAGTTCGGGATACTCAAGGCCGATCGGCAGCCCCATGACCAGATAGGTCAGCAAGGTCACGCCGGCGACGAGGCCGAGCTTGATCCAGGCTACCGGCAGGTGTTCGCCGGTTTGCTGCTGGCGCCGGGTCGCCCAGCGGCCAAACCAGATCGCACCGATGACGGACGCGATGAAGGCGAGCACAACGTAGAGCGAGCCGTCCTGGAAAGTCGGAATCGGAAAATAGAAGCCGCGGTTGGTCGGCACCACGAAGCCGCCCAGCAGCGCCTCGGCCGTCTTCGGGTGCGGCAGGACCTCGTCCAGAATGGCCGAGAGCAGCAGGATCTGGATCAGCACCGGGACATTGCGGACGCCCTCGATATAGACCGTCATCAGCCGCGACACGATCCAGTTCTTCGACAAGCGCAGCACACCGGCCGTCACGCCGAGAAAGGTGGCGAGGATACAGCCCAACACCGCGACCAGCAGCGTGTTCAGCAGGCCGACGACCGCCGCCGTCGAATGGCTTGAGCGCGATGTATAATCGATCAGGCGCTGATTGATGTCATACGACGACGGCGTGGTCATGAAGCCGAAGCCGAAGTCCTTGCCGAGATTGGCGAGGTTCTGCGCCACGTTGTTGACCAGCCAGAAGGCCGCCAACATGACCGCGATCAGGGCGATGATCTGCAGGAAGGTCGACCGGTAGCGGCTGTCGGTCCACAGCATGTCGATGCGGAACGATGCCTGGCGAGGCTCTGTGGTAACACTCATACGTCCGCCCCTCCTCTCGCTTAAACGCAAGAAGTTATTCTGAATTCAAAGCGGGCGCGCCCGTCTCCGGGCGCGCGCCTTATCCGATCAGCGGTACGGCGGCGAGTAGATCAGGCCGCCATCGGTCCACTGCGCGTTCAGACCGCGCGGCAGACCGATCGCCGTGTTGACGCCGATGTGCTTCTCGAACACCTCGCCATAGTTGCCGATGGCGGCGATGACCTTGGCGGCCCAGTCCTTGGACAGCCCCATCATGGCGCCATACTCACCCTCGGTGCCGAGCAGACGGTTGATCTCCGGATCCTTGCCCGGGGCCGCGGCCATGTCACCGACATTGGCGGCGGTGATGCCCTTCTCCTCGGCGATGATCAGGACGTTGAGGGTCCAGCGCACAACATCGCCCCATTCGTTGTCGCCATGGCGGACCAGCGGGCCGAGCGGCTCTTTCGAGATGATCTCGGGCAGGATCACGTGGTCGTCCGGATTCTCGAAGGTCGAGCGGGTCGCGGCCAGGCCCGAGGCGTCGGTGGTGTAGACGTCGCAGGCGCCGGCGAGGTACTTGGCCCGTGCTTCTGCATTTGTTTCGACCGGCACCGGCTCGTAGGAGATGTCGTTCGCGCGGAAGAAGTCCGCCAGGTTCAGCTCGGTGGTGGTGCCGGTCTGGATGCAGACCGTGGCGCCATCGAGTTCGGTCGCCGAATTGACGCCGAGCGCTGTCGGCACCATGAATCCCTGACCGTCATAGTAGTTCACGCCGAGGAAGGTGAGCTTCAGATCCACGTCGCGCGAATAGGTCCAGGTGGTGTTGCGCGACAGCATGTCGATCTCGCCCGAGGCAAGTGCTGTGAAGCGGGTCTTGCCCGTGGTCGGCGTGAACTTGACCGCCTTCGGGTCGCCGAAGACCGCCGTCGCCACGGCGCGGCAGATATCGATGTCGAAGCCGTCCCACTCGCCGGCGGCGGTGGTGAAGGCAAAGCCCGCAACGCCGGTGGAGATACCGCACTGCACGAAGCCCTTGGCCTTGACGTCGGCAAGGGTCCCGGCAGCGGCGACGCCCGCCGCGAGACCGGCGGCGGCCAGCGTGCCTAAGAACACGGATGTTTTCATTTTCGTTTCCTCATACCTGTTAGCCGCGCCAGGCGCGGAGCGGGCTTGGCTGCCCGCGCATTCGGTTGGATGGGGTCATCCCCGGCAAAAGTTTGAGCAGCCTAGCCGCGCGGCGTCAAGCGCCGAGGCCGGATTCGCCGTCTGACGCGGGGTCAGGGGCGGATTTTGCTCGAATTCGGTATGTTTAACGCGCCAAACACGCATCCCGGATCGATCCGGCGGGCGGAAGATTTTCGATTCCTCTGCAAAATTCAACGCCCCGGCCGCGATACGGCCCTTTCGGGTTGCGGCAACCCGGGCCTCCCGTCCCGATGCAGTACAACGAAAATCGATTCCGCCGTGGCCCGCCGGGGATCGAATCACCGGCCCTTGACCGCCCGACATTGCACGATAAGGTTCGCGCGCGCATCCAGCCCAGGAGCCCGGACCCGATGAAAGACGCCACCCGCGCGACCCATGCCGGCCGCCGCCCGCACGACAACCACGGCGTGGTCAATCCGCCGGTCTATCACGCCTCGACCATCCTCAGCCCGACCCTGGCGGCGCTGCGCGATCTGGCCGCGATGGAGGACGCCGACGCCACCACCTATGGCGTCCACGGCACCCCCGGCACCTTCGCCTTCGAGGAGGCGGTGGCGGCCATGGAGGGCGGTTTCCGCACCCGGCTCGCCAGCACCGGGCTGCTCGCCTGCGCGGCGCCGCTGCTCTGCTACCTCTCGGCCGGCGACCATTTGCTGATGGTCGATACCTGCTACGGGCCGACCCGGCGCTTCTGCCGCAAGATGCTGCGGCGGATGGGCATCGAGACGACCTTCTACGACCCGCTGGTGGGCGGTGCGATCCGCGACCTGATCCGGCCCGAGACCAGGGTGGTGTTCACCGAGAGCCCCGGCTCGCTGACCTTCGAGGTGCAGGATATCCCGGCCATCGCGGCCGAGGCGAAGCGGCGCGGCTGCACCGTGATGCTGGACAACACCTGGGCCTCGCCGCTCTATTTCAAGCCGTTCGAGCACGGCGTCGATGTCTCGATTCAGGCGGTCACCAAGTATATCGGCGGCCATTCCGACCTGGTGATGGGCGCCGTCACCACCACCGAAGCCGCCTATCCGCAACTGCGCGAGGGCTGGAAGCAGATGGGCCTCAACGGAGCGCCCGACGACGCCTATCTGGCGATGCGCGGGCTCCGGACGCTGGCGGTGCGGATGCCGCGGCACTGGGAAAACGGGCTGGCGCTGGCCGAATGGCTGGCCGGGCGCGCCGAGGTCGCCGAGGTGCTGCACCCGGCGCTGCCCGGCGACCGGGGCCATGAGCTGTGGCGGCGCGACTTCCTCGGCGCCGCGGCGCTGTTCGGCTTTGTCCTGCGTCCGGAGTTCAGCAGCGAGGAGCGGCTCGCCGCCCTGCTCGACGGGCTGGAGCTGTTCGGCATGGGCGCCTCCTGGGGCGGCTTCGAGAGCCTGATGAAACCTGTCGAGGTCCCCCACAGCGCCGTCCCCTGGCCCCGCCCGGGCCGCCCGCGGGGCCAGCTCATGCGCGTCCATGCCGGGCTGGAGGACCCCGGCGACCTGATCGCCGACCTGGCAGCGGGGTTCGCGCGAATGGGGCGGGTGTAGAGCAATTTCGCGCCGTACGCGTTCCATTGGCGACGCGGGTTTGCGCCAAGCCGCCTTATCCGACCACCCGGAACTCCGCCAGTTCCGGGGCCGGGGCGACCGGCGTGGTCTCGACGCCATGCACCCGCGCGTGCGGCGGTCCCTCGCGACACAGCGCGAGCATCGCCGCCACCGCCGTCCCCGGCCCCACGAACAGCGCCGCGACCGAGCCGTCCGGCTGGTTGCGCACCCATCCGGTCAGGCCGAGCCGCCGGGCCTCGCCGCGGACCCAGCCGCGGAACCAGACGCCCTGGACCCGGCCGGTGATCCGGGCGGCGGTCGCGATGGATGCCTCCGCACCGGCCACGGCCCGACCTCAGAGACCGAACATCGGGCCGGCCGGAGCACGGCCGATGAAAATGGTCCTTGGCTTGTCACTCATGGTGCCTCCTTTGCGCGCTCTGACCGCAATCTGACACAGGCGGCCATCGTGCGCGACCGGCGCCGGACCGATTCAAGGAGGTTATGACCGTTCCGCGAACGTCCCATGGACGGGCCTTGCCGGGCTCGCGCCGCATACCTGTGCGTGTTCTTGCTTCGTTGTCCGCGAGTCGATTATTTGCGGTCGCCGAAGTGCCGTTGACAACTCCTTGAACAAAGGGATATTCCCCGCCTCGGAGAGGTGGCCGAGCGGTTGAAGGCGCTCCCCTGCTAAGGGAGTAGGCTCCAAAAGGGTCTCGTGGGTTCGAATCCCATCCTCTCCGCCAGTTGCCTGTTGTTTCAGCTACATCTTCATCCCAAGCGAGCACACCCGGGACTGCCTCCGGTGTTTCCGGGACTGGCGTCGATGCGCCCGGAACCGGCAATCCGGTCTTCGGATCAATCGGTCGATGTCTGGATGCCCCGGCCGAGGCCTGCTCCCGGCCTGAGCGGGGGCCGGGGCGTGACGTGGGCTGGGGCCGGCGCAACTCGGTATCGGCCCGGACCTGGTCAGATTTCGAAATCCCGTTCCAGTGCGGCGATATCGACCCGGGTATCCGAAACATGCGCAACGTAGGGCGCTCGGCGCCCGCGATAGAGAATGCCGGTGTTCATGCCATCGTCGGTCATGATGCGCCGCGCCGCGCGGGCGGGATCGTCGGTCTCCTCCACCACCGCCGGGTGGACGGTGTTTTTCCAGTCCTTCTCGTCGGGACGGTAAGTCACGCAGGGGCTGAGGATTTCGACGAAGGAGAAGCCCGGGTGCCTGATCGCCTCCAGGATGGTGCGCGTGCTCCCCTTGAGGTCGCCGGAAAACTCGCGGGCGACGAAGTTCGCCCCGGAGGCCAGCGCGATCACCAGCGGATGGAACGGGCCGAGCCCGGTGCCCCCCGGTGACAGGGCGCTGTCCCAGTCGGGCTCGGTGGTCGGCGAGGGCTGGCCCTTGGTCATGCCGTAGACCCGGTTGTCCATCACGATATAGGTCATGTCGACATTGCGCCGGCAGGCATGCAGAAAATGGTTCCCGCCGATCGAATAGCCGTCGCCGTCACCGCTTATCGCCAGCACGGTAAGGTCCTGGCGGGCCACCTTGAGACCGGTGGCAAGGGCCAGCGACCGGCCGTGCACGCCGTGAAAGCCGTAGCAGTTGGTATAGGCCGGGATGCGCGACGAGCAGCCGATGCCGGAGATCACGGCGATCTCCTCGGGCGGCCGGCCAAGCGCGGCCAGCGCCCTGGTGATCGACATCAGGACGTGGAAATCTCCGCAACCGGGGCACCACACCGGCGCGACGTCGGACCGGTAGTCCCTGGCCTTGAACGGGGAGGGCAGCGGAGCGTTCATGGGTTTTGCCAATCGCGGATTCGGTTGCCGATTTCGGCGGCGCCGATCAGATGAGGCCCGGGCCGGTGGAACCGGCGGATCTCGCCGGGCAGATCGCAGTTCGAACGCAGGTAACGGTAGAACTGGCCGGAATGGGACTGTTCGACAACCAGAATGCGCCGGGCGCCTTCAAGCGAGGCAAGAAGGGCCTCTTTGGGGAAGGGGGAAATCAGGCGCATGGCAACCAGTTTGACCTCGATGCCGTCTTTTTTCAGGGCGCGGATGGCTTCGCGGGCCGGCCCGGTGATCGAGCCCCAGGTGAGAATGACGGTCTCGCCCGTGCCGGTTATCTCGCCCCAGTGGACGCCGTAGTCGAAGTTGGCCACCTTGTCGTGGCGCTTGTCCATCTGCTCCCTCTGGTCCGATCTCCGGGTCGACGGCGTCCCCCGCTCGCAATGGGTCAGGCCATCGGCGGTGTACTGGCCGCCGGCGGTGCCGGGAATGGCCATCGGCGAGATGCCGTCGGCGGTCAGGGCATAGCGGTTGTAGGCCGCGTCGATCTTGCCGTCGTAGGTTTTGCGGTTGGCCAGAAACGAGAGGTTGACCGGCCGTTTCATCAGCACCCGGGCCTGTCCCAGGGACTGGTCGGACAACACGATGGCCGGAACCTGCATCGCCTCGGCGAGATGGACCGCCCATTGCGTGGTATAGAGGCAATCGGCGACCGTGAGCGGGGCGACCACCACATGCGGCGCGTCGCCGTGAAAGCCGTAGACCGCGATATTCAGGTCGGACTGCTCGGATTTGGTGGCGATGCCGGTGGACGGGCCGCAGCGCATGACATCGACGACGACGACCGGCACCTCGGAAGCGGCCGCCAGACCGAGCGATTCCATCATCAGCGACAGCCCCGGGCCGGAGGTGGCGGTGATCGCGGCGCGGCCGCCGAAGGAGGCGCCGATGGCCATGTTGATCGACGAGAGCTCGTCTTCCGCCTGAACCAGGGCGCCGCCGATCTTGGCCAGCGACGGGGCCAGCCATTCGAGGATCTCGGTGGCCGGGGTGATCGGGTAGGCGGCGGCAAAGCGCACGCCGCCGCGAACGGCGCCGAGCCCGACGGCCTCGTTGCCGGTGATCAGCCAGCGCCCCTGGTTTTTCAGGTCGGCGGCGCCGATCTCGAAGCCCTTCGGGTGGCGGGCCGCCTGCGCCATGCCGGCCTCGAGGCAGATTCGCCCCGCTGCCACGGCCGCATCCCCCTTGGGCGACAGTTTGGTGGTCATGACCTCGATCAGATGATCGATCGAGAGACCGATAAACCCGGCCGCCAGCCCGGCCGCGATCATGTTTTCCCGGCCGCCGGGGATCGCCTTCGCAAGCTCCTTGAGGGCGATCTCGGCGACCGCCGCGCCGGAGGCGCCGACCGCTTCGGGAACCTCTCCCGCGCTGGGGTCGGAGACGATCAGCCCATCGGCCTTCAGGGGCATTTCGGCGGCGAAACGGTTGGCGTTTTTCCAGTCGATGGCGATCAGCAGGTCATATTCCTCGCTCATGCACTCGACCGGGTGGTTGGCGAGGCGCAGCAGCGCCGCCGCCTCGCCGCCGCGGATCTGCGGGCCGACCGAGCGGTTCATCATGCCGTACCAGCCGGATTTTCCCGCCGCTTCCAGCAGGATCGCGCCGGCCGTGATGGCCCCGGCCCCACCGGAACCGGCGATGGCGATGGAGACACTTTTCTTGACTGTTCCAGAGGCTGTCATGGCGCGGCCCGGTCCCGATCGCCGGCAGTTTCGAACACTGCCGGATTTTCGTTGTTGACCCTAAAGAGGTATTCGGGTACTAGTTTACGGTAATAAGGAAACCGAGCGCTGTCAACATGCCCGTGCGGGTGATCGGCAGTTACCCGCAAGGACGGGTGATCGGGGAGGAAAAAGACCGCATGGCGCGACGCTGGGTGATGGTTGCTCGAAACGAGCCGCTGCGGGCGGAAGACTTCGAACCGGCGCTGCCGGGCCCGGGCGAGGTGCTGGTCGAGATCGCCGGCTGCGGCGTCTGCCATACCGATCTTGGCTATTATTACGACGGCGTGCGGACCAACCGGCCGCTTCCCCTGACCCTCGGCCATGAAATCAGCGGGCGGGTGGTGCAGTGCGGCTCGGGGGCCGAGCAGTGGATGGACCGGACGGTCATCGTTCCCGCCGTCATGCCGTGCGGAGAATGCGATCTGTGCTTGCGCGGCAAGGGTACCATCTGCCGCGCCCAGAAGATGCCCGGCAACGATATCGAAGGCGGCTTTGCCAGCCATATCACGGTGCCCGCACGCGGGTTGTGCCCGGTCGAGTTGGCCCGGCTGGAAGCCGTCGGCCTCGAGTTGGCGGATGTTTCGGTGATCGCCGATGCGCTGACCACGCCCTATCAGGCCGCCCTTCAGGCCGGGATCGGCCCCGGAGACCTGGTGGTGGTCAACGGGGTTGGCGGCATCGGGGGCTATGCGGTGCAGGTCGCCGCGGCGCTGGGGGCGACGGTCGTCGCGATCGATGTGGTCCCGGAAAAGCTCGCGGCGGTCGCTGATTATGGCGCGACGCTGACCCTGGATGGGCGCGACTTCGACGGCCGGGCGCTGAAGGCGGAGATCGGCGGGTTCGCCAGCGCACGGGGTTTGCGCGCCACCGAGTGGATCATCATGGAATGTTCCGGCACGGCGGCGGGCCAGAAGGCCGCGTTCGGGCTGCTGAACCATGGCGCCACGATGTGCGTGGTCGGGTTCACCATGGACAAGCTGGAGCTGCGGCTGTCCAACCTGATGGCCTTTCATGCCCGTCTGCTGGGCAACTGGGGCTGTCCGCCCGAACTCTACCCGGGGGCGCTGGAGCTGGTCCTGGAGGGCAAGGTCAAGCTGGCCCCCTTTGTCGAGCAGCGCCCGCTCGACGACATCAACGAAATCTTCCGAGCCGTCCACGACGGCGAGTTTGTCCGCCGCGCCATTCTTGCGCCGGCGGCCTAGAGGAGACCGGATCGATGAGTGCCGATGCAACAACGCCCGGCGGCTTTGAATTTCTGCCCCATGACCTGGTGTCCGATGCCACCCGCGAAGCGATAACCGACGGTGTTCTGTACCAAAAACGCCCGGCGAGGAACCTCGACGGCTCGCCGGCCGACGGGCTGTTCAACGCTTGGATAACGCTGAACAACCCGAGCCAGTACAACGCCTACACCACGGATATGGTCAAAGCGGTCATTCTGGCCTTTCGCGCCGCGTCCAATGCCCGCGATGTCGTTGCGGTGGTGTTTACCGCGGTCGGCGACAAGGCGTTTTGCACCGGCGGCAACACCAAGGAATACGCCGAGTATTATGCCGGCCGGCCGCAGGAATACCGCCAGTACATGCGTTTGTTCAACGACATGGTCTCGGCGATTTTGGGCTGCGACAAGCCGGTGGTCTGCCGGGTGAACGGGATGCGCATCGGCGGCGGCCAGGAAATCGGCATGGCCTGCGATTTTTCGATTGCCCAGGACATGGCGCGGTTTGCTCAGGCCGGCCCCAAGCACGGTTCGGCGGCAATCGGCGGCTCGACCGATTTCCTGCCGGTGATGATCGGCTGTGAACAGGCGATGATTTCCGGTGTGTTGTGCGAGAGCTTTTCGGCCCACAAGGCCCTGCGCCTCGGACTTCTGACCGATCTTGTTCCGGGCCTGAAGGTGGACGGAAAATACCTCGCCAACCCGTTGGTCGAGACCGAGATGAAAACCGATCAATGGGGCCGGATCATCCACGGCGAGCCCAAGACCGGCGACGCCCTGGCGGCGGGAAAAGCCCTGGTGAAAAGCGGCGCAATCGATCTCGGCGCGCTGGATGCGAGGGTCGAGGAATTGTGCACCAAGCTGATGCTGACCTTCCCCGACTGCACCACGAAATCGGTCGAGGAGCTGCGCAAGCCCAAGCTGAACGCCTGGAACGCCAACAAGGAAAACTCGCGCGCCTGGCTGTCGCTGAACATGATGACCGAGGCGCGGGCCGGTTTTCGCGCCTTCAACGAGGGCAACCGGGAGGATGGCCGCGAGGTCGACTTCGTGGTCCTGCGCCGCGAGCTGGCGGCCGGCGCGAAATGGTCGGAGGCGTATATCGACAGCCTGATGCCGGGGGCGCGCAAATGAGCGATCCGCTCAAGATCTGGCTGGAGCGCAACGGCGTCTTGCTGCGCCTGCGGCTCGACCGTCCGAAGGCCAATATCGTCGACGCCGGCATGATCGCGGCGCTCGATGCGGCCCTGGCGGAGCACCGGGACAACGCGGGACTGGCGGCGGTGCTGATCGATGCCTCGGGACCGCATTTCAGTTTCGGCGCCAGCGTCGAGGAGCACCTGCCGGACAGTTGTGCCGAGATGCTCGGGGCGCTGCACGCGCTGGTCCGGCGGATGCTGGAATATCCGGTGCCGATCCTGGTGGCGATCCGCGGGCAGTGCCTGGGCGGGGGTCTGGAAGTGGCGGCGGCGGGACATCGCCTGTTCGCCGCCCCGGAGGCCAGCCTGGGGCAGCCGGAAATGCGGCTCGGGGTGTTCGCGCCCGCCGCCTCCTGCCTGTTGCCCGAGCGCATCGGCCAGGCGCGGGCCGAGGACCTGCTCTATTCCGGGCGCAGTGTTTCCGGCCAGGAAGCGTTCGCCATCGGTCTGGTCGATGCGCTGGCCGAGGACCCGCAAGCGGCCGCGCTGGAGTATTTCGACCAACACCTGGCCGGCAAAAGCGCCAGTTCGCTGCGCCTCGCGGTGCGGGCCGCGCGGATCGGGTTCATCGGGCGGGTGACGGCGAAACTCGAGGCCGTGGAGCGCCTCTATCTGGACGAACTGATGTCAACGCGCGACGCGGTGGAAGGTCTCGAGGCCTTCCTCGCCAAGCGCCCGGCAAAGTGGGAGAACCGATGACAACGCCATCGACGAGCGAGATCGTTGCCCGCTGCAAGGCGCTCTACGAGGATCTGAACTTCACCACGGCGCGGGAATGGAAAGCGGCCGAGGCGGGGCGCAAGGTGATCGGTTTCATGCCGATCTACATCCCGCGCGAGATCATTCACGCGGCGGGGATGCTGCCGCTCGGGATCCTGGGCGGGGGGGACAATCTCGAAGTGATCCACGGCGATGCCTATTACCAGAGCTACATCTGCCGGATTCCGCGCTCGACCATCGAACTCGGCATTTCCGGCCGGCTCGATTTTGTCGACGGCATGCTGTTCCCGTCGATCTGCGACGTGATCCGCAACCTCTCGGGCATGTGGAAAACGCTGTTTCCCGAGGTCTATTCGAAATATTTCGACGTTCCGCAGACCTACCGGGACGAAATCGGCGGCACCTTTTACATCGGCGAGATGACCGCGTTCATGCACGACCTGGAAGAACTTTCGGGGCGAAAGATCACGGCCGACGATTTGCGCCACTCGATCGACGTATATAACAAAAACCGGCGGCTGGTGCGCGATCTCTATGCCCTTCGGGCGCAAAAGCCGTGGCAGGCACCGGCCTCCGAGGCCTATCTGGTGATCCGCGCCGGAATGGTGCTGCCGGTCGAGGAACATTCGGAACTGCTGGAGCACTACATCGCCGCGGCCGGCGCCGAAGATCGCCCGATCAAGGACAACTGCCGGGTGATCGTCACCGGCATGTTCTGCGAGCAGCCGCCCCTGAACCTGATCAAATCGCTGGAACTGTCGGGCTGTTATGTGGTCGACGACGATTTCATGCTGGTGTCGCGCTGGCTGATCGGCGATGTGCCGCTCGAGGGGGACCCGATCCACAACCTGGCCCAGGCGTTCCTGCATCATTCGGAAAGCACCGCGGCCAAATACGAACCCGACCGGGAGGAAAAGGGCCAGTTCCTGGTGCGGGCCGTGCGGCGCACCGGCGCCGAGGGCGTGATCTTCGCCTCGCCCAGCTTCTGCGATCCGGCGCTGCTGGACCGGCCGATGCAGCAGAACGTGCTGGCGGCGGCTGACATCCCCTACATCGCGTTCAAATACGCCGAGAACTCGGGCCAGATGCAACCGATCCGGGAACAGGCCGGAACCTTTGTCGATTCGATCAAACTATGGAGCGCGGCATGAAACCCCAGACGATCAAGGCACAGCCCAAGGATGCCATCAAGGATGCGTCCATGCTGAAGCAAAAAGAGATGATGGCGAAGCATTATGACCGGCTGTCGGACGCCAGGGAGAACGGCGAGAAAGTCGCCTCGACCTTCGTGCCGGGCAATCTCAATGAATTGCTGATGTGTTTCGACCTGGTGAACAACCTGCCCGAGGTCAACGCCATTCAAAGCGGCCTGCGCAAGCAGAGCGGCGCCTACATCATGGAAGCGGAACGCGCCGGGCATTCGGAGGATGTCTGCACCTACGTGAAATCCGACATCGGCATGATGGCCAAGGGCAATATCGGGCCGAACGGCAGGAAGCTGCCGGACCCGGATGTGCTGATGCTGTCCTACACCGGCTGCTTCACCTTCATGAAATGGTTCGAGCTGCTGCGCGAGCAATACAAATGCGAGACCATCTTCTTTCAAACGCCCTATATGGCGGACGGCAAGATCACCCCGAACATGATCCAGTACATGGTCAGGCAATTGAAGGAAGAGGTCATTCCGAAGCTTGAAAAAGTCTCGGGGGTGAAATTCGATCTCGACCGTCTGCGCGAATACCTGGGGAAGTCGGCAAAAGCCGAGGACGATCTGGTTTACATTCTGAAAAGCGCCAAGCACAAGCCTTCGCCAATCGACGCATATTTCGGCGGTATCTACTATATAGGGCCGATTTTCGGGGCCTTCCGCGGCACCGACGATGCGGTCGAATATTATCGGTTCCTGCGCAAAGAGGTCGATCAGCGGATCGCCGCCGGTCTTGGCCCGGTGACGCCGGACGGCCCGATGGGCGAGGAGAAATACCGGCTGGTGGTGGAAGGCCCGCCCAACTACACCCACTTCCGCCAGTTCTGGAAAATGTTCCATGACGAGGGCGCGACGGTGGTGGCGTCGAGCTATACCAAGGTCGGCGGCACCTATGATTACGGTTTCCGCCACGACCCCGCCCGCCCGCTGGAAAGCCTGGCCGAGTATTGCCTCGGGGTCTACACCAACCGCTCGTTGCCGATGCGCATCGACATGCTGGTCGATCACATGGACGAGTACCAGGCCGATGGCCTGGTGATCAATTCGATCAAGAGCTGCAACAGCTTCTCCGCCGGCCAGCTTCTGATCATGCGCGAAGTCGAAAAACGCACCGGCAAACCGGCGGTATTCATCGAGACCGATCTTGTCGACCCGCGCTATTTCTCGGCCGCGAACGTCAAGAACCGGCTGGAGAGCTATTTCCAGATGATCGAGCAGAAACGCAGCGGGGCGAGCAGGGGAGCGGCGGCGTGAAAACCTTTGTCGGTATCGATCTGGGCTCGACCACCACCAAGGCGGTGCTGATGGACGAGGAGCGGCAAATCATCGGCCGCGGCATCACCAATTCGCGCTCCAACTACGACACCGCCTGCCGGGTGGCCGGGCAGGAGGCGGCGATCGATGCCCGCTTCACGCTGTTTCGCCGCGAGTTCGACGCCGACGGGGCGGGCCAGACCCGGGTCGAGGAATTCCTCTGCGGGCTGGAACGGTCGTTTCGCCTGGAGCAGTTTCTCGAACAACTGGAGGATCTGGAACAGACCTGTCTGGGTCAGGTGAAGGGCGAGCGCTTCGAGAAGATCGGCGATGGGGTCCGGCAGGCGCTGGGCGAAGTATTCCGGCGGTTGCGCGCGGAAGCCCCGGCGATGTTCGCGCCGGGTGCTGTCCGCAAATCCGACTTTTTCCGCGATATCGCGGGGTCGCGGTATCTGGCCGTGGCCGAGGAGGTGGCGCGCGATGCGGGGCTGTCCTACGACCTGCTGCTGAATGTCTACGACAAGTCGATCATCGCGGTGGAAAACCGGCCGCCGTCGGGCAGCCTGAGCGACAAGTTCAAGCGCGCCCTCGACCGGGTGACCGCGCAGGGCATGGAGCCGGGCGAGGAGCTGATCCGGCGCGTCGACCGCGCCCTCGGGATCGAGCTTGAAGAGACCTATCTGGTCGGAACCGGCTATGGCCGCGTCACCCTGCCGTTTTCCAAGGAGCACATCCGCTCGGAAATCCTCTGTCACGGCCTGGGGGCGCACATGATGTACCCCGAGACCCGCACCGTGCTCGATATCGGCGGGCAGGATACCAAGGGCATTCAGATCGACGCCCGGGGGATCGTCGAAAATTTCCAGATGAACGACCGCTGCGCGGCCGGCTGTGGCCGTTATCTGGGCTATATCGCCGACGAGATGAACATGGGGGTGCACGAGCTTGGCCCGCTGGCGATGAAGTCGGACAAGCCGACGCGGATCAACTCGACCTGCACGGTCTTTGCCGGGGCCGAGCTTCGCGACCGGCTGGCGCTGGGGGAACGGCGCGAGGACATCCTGGCCGGCCTGCACCGCGCCATCATCCTTCGCGCCATGTCGATCCTGTCGCGCTCGGGCGGGGTTTCCGATCAGTTCACCTTTACCGGCGGTGTGGCCAAGAACGAGGCCGCGGTTCGCGAGCTGAAAAAGCTGGTGTTCGAGAATTACGGCGAGGTGACGATCAATATCGATCCGGATTCGATCTACACCGGCGCGCTGGGCGGGGCCGAGTTTGCCCGCCGGGCGGTCGAGGGCAGAATGGAAGGGCTGAACGGATGACGCTTGCAGCGGGAATCGATGTCGGCACCGGCGTCGTCAAGGCGGTTGTCTTCAGAGTCGGGGACGGCGAGGAGGACTGGCTGTCACGCGCGACCCTGCGCATCCGTCAGCGCGACCCAATGGCGCTGGCGCGCGAAGCCTTCGATCAGACGCTGGAGGAGGCCGGTGTGGCCGAGGCCGACATCGACTATGTGGCGACCACCGGCGAGGGGGAGGCGATTCCGTTCCACACCGGCCACTTCTATTCGATGACCAGCCATGCCCGCGGCGCGCGGTATCTGAACCCGGATTGCCGCGCCATCCTGGATTGCGGCGCCCTGCACGGCCGGGCCATTATCACCGACGATCCCGGCCGGGTGACGAAATACAAGATGACCAGCCAGTGCGCCTCCGGTTCGGGCCAGTTCCTGGAAAACATCGCCCGCTATCTGGGCATTGCCCAGGACGAGATCGGCAAGCTGTCGGTGAGCGCCGACGACCCCGAGGTGGTGTCCAGCATCTGTGCGGTTCTGGCCGAGACCGACGTCATCAACATGGTGTCGCGCGGCATTTCTTCGCCGAATATCCTCAAGGGCATCCATCTGTCGATGGCGATCCGTCTGGCCCGTCTGCTCAAGGCCATCGGGGTCACCGACGAACTGATCATGATGACCGGCGGCCTGGCGCGGGACGAGGGGCTGCTCGCGGCCATGCGCGAGTCGCTGGCGAAGATGCGGGGCGTGGAAGGTGAGATTACCAGCCACCCGGATTCGATCTATGCCGGAGCCATCGGCGCCGCCCTGTGGGGCGCGTTCAGATCCGAGAAACTGGCCGCCAGCGGAACGCTCCTCAGGGCTTCGTGAAAAACAAGGACGAGCAACACAATGGCGCTGATGATCGTCGATCCCTGCACCGCCTGCGATGCCTGCGAGCCGGTTTGCCCGAACGAGGCGATCACGGCGGGCGATCCATTCTACATCATCGACCCGATGAAATGCACCGAATGCGTCGGCGCCGAGGACGAACCCCAGTGCAAGCTGGTTTGCCCCGAGGCCTGCATCGTGGACAATCCGGATTGGGAAGAAACCGAGGAGGAATTGCAGGCCAAGTTTGAGGCGTTGAATTAGGGCGCCATCCGATCGGATGGAATCGCTCTCCACCGGGTCATCGCCGGGCTTGACCCGGCGATCCAGTTTTTTATTCAATGTGTTAAGGGCTGGATGCCCCGGTCAAGCCGGGGCATGACATGGGTTGGGGTCGGCGCGATCCGTTGTTATCAACCATCGACCAGCTCTTTCGCCAGTCTCGCCGCCAGGGCGGCAACCGCAAGCCTGCGGTAATGCGCCCCCGTTGTCGTTGTGCGTTGTGGTGAAACGGCCTTCTGCACCAGCTTGTTGAGGGCGCCGAAGTAGGCATCCGGGTCGTCCCCGTCGGCCAAAGGGGCGGGACCGTCCAGAAGAAGCGGACAGGAATTGGTGCCGGTGACGGCGATCCTGAAGGACCTGGCCGACGGGCTCCCCCGTTCGCAGGCAATGGCGACACCGGCAAGCGGAAAGTCGATGGCGCCGCGAATCCGGACCTTGGCATAACCGGACTTCGCCTTGCTGGGCGCGATGTGAATGGCGGTGATGATCTCGCAGGCCGCGAGCGTCAGGTGGTCGGCGCCGTCTTCGCGGTAGAGGTCGGGCAGGGCGATGCGCCGGATGCCGTTGGGTCCGGCGATCTCGATCTTGGCGCCGAACACCATCAGCGCCGGGGCAAGATCACCGCAGAAAGCGGCCCGGCAGCGGTTTCCGGTTGGCGCGACATGGCAGGTCTCGCCTCGGTATTTCAGGCAGAAATCATTGGCTTTCCGCCACCAGTGGCTCTGGTTGTAATAGAGACAGCGGGTCTCGAGACAGAGATTGCCGCCCACCGTCGCCACCGCGCGGTGTCCCGGCCCGGCGACGGCCAGGGCGGCCTGCCGGATCGCGGTATAAGACTCTGAAACGGCCTCGCTTTCAGCCAGATCGCGAAGGGTTACGCCGGCCCCGATATGCAGCCCCGCGGCGTCGGCCTCGAGGCGTTTCATCGCTACGACGGCGCCGAGATCGACCAGGGTTTCCAGTTCGACCAGCCCGTGGCGCATGTTGACGATCAGATCGGTGCCGCCGGCGCACAGCCGCGCCGAAGGAGAGGTTTGCAGCGCCGCGACCGCCTCTTCGACCGATTGCGGCCGGAGCAGATCGAAATCGGGCAAGGCGTTGCTCATGACGCCGCCTTGCGGCGCGCGGCGCGGCGCGCCTTTATCAGGGCGTCCAGCACCCGGTCCGGGGTCAGCGGGAGAAAGTCGGCCTCGAGGCCGATGGCGTCGGCGACGGCGTTGACCAGGGCCGGAGGAAACCCGGACAAGGCGCCTTCCCCTGCCTCCTTGGCGCCGAATGGACCAAGCGGATCGATGCTTTCGACGATCTGAACCTCGATCTCGGGGGATTCGACGATGGTCGGCACCCGGTAATCGAGCAGATTGGCGTGGATCGCCAAGCCCTCGGTATAGCGGGTCTCCTCGCACAGGGCCTGCCCCATGCCCATCCAGACCGATCCCTCGATCTGTCCCTCGACCGCCAGCGGGTTGATGGCAAAGCCGCAGTCGAGCGCGGCCCAGACTTTTTCGACCGTGATCCGCCCGGTCTCCACGTCGACCGCCACCTCGACGACCTGGGCGGCGTAGCTGAACCCCATGGTCGAGCCGACCGCCCCGCCGCGATGCTTGCCGCCTTGGGCTTCGGGCGGGCAGGTGAAGGTGCCCTTGACGGTGATGGTGCCTTCCTCGGCCAGGGCGGCAAGGGCGACATCGTGAAACGGCAAGGCGGATTGCGAACCGCCGGGCACGAAGAAAGTCTCGCCTGCGCATTCGATATCGTCCGGATTCGCATCGAGTTTTTTGGCCGCGGCAGCGACCAGCTTGGCGCGCAATGCCCGTGCCGCTTCGATCGCGGCATTGCCGACCATGAAGGTGACCCGCGAGGAATAGGAGCCGTTGTCCTTGGGGGTGATGGCGCTGTCGTTGGTCACGACTCGGATGCGGCCCAGATCGATCCCGAGGATCTCGGCCGCCGCAAGCGCCACCATCGTGGTCGATCCCTGACCGATATCCGAGGCCCCGGTCAGCACCGTGACGGCGCCGTCGAAATCGAGTTTCATGGCCACCACCGCATGGGGCTCGCCGGTCCAGTGAACCGGTTTGGCGGCGCCGCTGACATAATGCGAGCAGGCCATGCCGAGACCGCGCCCGGCTTCCATCCTGCCGGCGCGTTGGCGCCAATCGCTTGCCGCTTCGACCTTGTCGAGGCATTCCGGCAGGCCGTAGGAATTCACCAGCAGACCGTTGGCGGTGGTGGTCGGGGCGCCGAGAAAGTTGACCCGGCGGACCGCGAACGGGTCGAGCCCGAGCGCCCGCGCCATCCGGTCCAGCAGGCATTCGAAGGCATGGCGCACGTCGACCGTGCCGTGGCCGCGCATGGCGCCGCAGGGCGGGTGATTGGTGTAGACCCGGTAGCCGTCATATTTGACCGCCGGGGTGTGGTAGAGGCCGTGCAGCAGGGCGCCGGCGTAGAGGATCGTCACCAGGCCGTAGCCGGCATAGGCGCCGCCGCTCATCACCACCTGGCATTGCACGGCGGTGATCCGGCCGTCTTTCGCCAGGCCGATCTTGAGCGAGACCTCGGTGTCGGGGCGGCCGCGATGGGTGAGGAAGCTTTCCTCGCGGCTCAGGCGCAGCATCACCCTGGCGCCCGCCTTGCGCGCCAGCAGCGCGGCGATGATCTCGAAATTCAGGGTCTCGGTGCGGGCGCCGAAGCCGCCGCCGACAAACGGCGTCAGCACCCGGATGCGCGAGGTGTCCAGGTCCAGGCAGCGGGCCAGGGTCAGGTGAAGGTAGAATGGCACCTGGGAGACCGAATGCAGGGTCAGGCGGTCGCGGCTCACATCGTATTCCGCCAGAGCCGCGTGCGGCTCCATCTGCGCGTGGTTGACCTCGGCGCATTTGAAGGTCGCTTCGCGCACCAGGGCGGCCGCGGCGAAGCCGGCCGCGGGGTCGCCGAATTCATCGTGCACTTCGCGCTCGATATTGCCGGGTTTGTCGTCGTGCAGCAGTTCGGCGCCGGCGGCGCGCGATTGTTCCGGGGTATAGCTGGCCGCAAGCTCCTCGATCTCCAGTTCGATCAGCTCCAGCGCCTGTTCGGCGGTGCGGGCATCGCGCGCCGCCACGGCGGCAACGGGCTCGCCGCGATAGCGCACCTTGCCGCGCGCCAGCGGGTATTCGTTCATGGCGATGGGGATGACGCCGTAGCTGTGCGGACAATCGGCACCGGTGACGACGGCCAGAACGCCTTCGAGGGCGGCGGCCCTGGCGGTGTCGATCCGGACGATCCGGCCGTGGCTGACCGGGGAGCGCAGAATCCGCCCCACGAGGCAGTCCGGGGTCTCCATGTCGGCGGTATAGACGGCCCTGCCGGTCACTTTTTCGATGCCGTCGATCAGGGCGACGGACCGGCCGGCGGCGTGGCCCTTCAGCGGTTCCCTCATGGCGAAGCCGCGGCCGCGGCGCGGACCGATCCGATGATTTTCACGTAGCCGGTGCAGCGGCAAAGGTTGCCGCCGAGCGCCGCCCGGATCGCGTCGTCGTCCGGGTCGGGTGTGCGGCGCAACAGCGCTTCGGCGGCCATGATCATGCCGGGGGTGCAGAACCCGCACTGGGCGCCGAGATTTTCGTGGAAGGCGCGCTGCAACGGCGACAGGCGGCCATTCCTGGCCTGACCTTCGATGGTTTCGATTGCCGAGCCGTCGCACAGGGAGGCAAAAGTGATGCACGAGGGCCGCGCCCGCCCATCCACCAGAACCGTGCAGGCGCCGCATTCGCCCCCGTCGCAGCCCCGCTTGACCCCGGTCAACCGTCTGATTTCCCGCAGATAATCGATCAGCAGCATATTGTCGTCGACGGCATCCTCGAATTGCTGGCCATTGACGACGAGGCTGACAATCCGCTTCATGGTTCACTCCATTTCCGTGCCGGACTTCCGCAAATGCCGATTAAAGTACCATTATACCTGTTTGCGCGATATGGTATAGTGCCGGGGCATGGTTTTGGCTTTCGGGCGGCAGTGTCCGAGGTGGTGGTGTAAAATCGCCGGGCGACGCCGGTGCGCAGTCACGGCCGATGGAACCGGGGGGAGTGAAATGGGCGAAACTGAACACGCATCGGGCTCCCGGCTGAAGAGCGGGATCGATATCCGCCGGGTCCGGGAGGCCGATCTCGATCATATCGTCGGGCTCGACGAGCGCGTCACCGAACTGGCCAAACCGGACTACTGGCGCGACATCTTTGAGCGCTACGCCACCCGGCGGGTGCACGAGCGGTTCTTCCTGGTCGCCGAGGCCAGCGGTGATACGCCGGAGTTCAAGGTGCTGGGCTACATCGTCGGCGAGGTCCGGGGATGGGAATTCGGCTCGGAGCCCTGCGGTTGGGTGTTTGCCTTCGCGGTCGAGCCGGGGACCCGTCTGCAAGGCATCGGCGAGCAGTTGTTCGAGGCGATATCGACCGAGTTCAGATCGGCCGGAATGAAAATCATGCGCACCATGGTGCCGCGGCAGAACCAGCTCCATATGGCGTTCTTTCGCAGTGAAGGCATGGTCGCCGGCCCTTATATCCAGCTTGAAATGGAACTGGACTGGTGAGCCGATCCGGCCCTCCGGTTCCCGTGGCAGAAAAGGTGGTTCGAAAGTGCAGAAATCTAGTCGCCTGGCGATCTACGCCCTGATCGAACTGGCCTCCGATCCGAAGCGGCAGGTGTCGGTCTCCGAGATCGGTGAAAAATACCGCGTCTCCGCGCACCACCTGGCCAAGGTCATGCACACGCTGGGCCGGGCCGGACTTGTCAGCTCGATCCGCGGGGTCGGGGGCGGCTACTGTTTCAGCGGCAATGCGCGGCGCACCACCCTGCTGGATGTCATCGGCCTGTTCGAAGACACCTCGGGGGAGTGCAAACTGGCCGACGTAGCGCAGGCCACGCCGGTGGAGTGGGCGCTCTTTGACGTCATGTGCGAGATCGACGACATCGAGAAGGCGACGCTCGGCGCGATCACCATCTCGACCATGCTCAAACAGATCGCGCGGCGCGAGAAATCGGCGGCCGAGCCAACCGCAAGGTCTGCTCGGGGATGATGGCGCCGCTGGATCAGCCGGCCGGCGCTGCCCGGCCTTTCGACTGGAGAATGTTCATGGCATTCTCATTTTGCGTATCGGCCACCCAGAGGTATGACAGCACCGTAATACGTCTGTGAAAAAGACCACGGCAAGGGAGAGACGCTTATGCAGGGGCCCAGGCAATACAACGCCGTCGTGGATTTTGTCGATCGCAATGTCGAGCGGGGGTTTGGCGCCAAGACGGCCTTTGTCGATTTCAGACGCACGCTGAGCTATCGGGAACTGCAAACCGCAACCTGCCGGATGGCCAATCTTCTGGGCGCCCTGCAAATCAGGCGCGAGGCCCGGGTTGCCATGATAATGCTCGATACGGCCGAGTTTCCGATCGTTTTCTGGGGGTCCTTGCGGGCCGGGGTGATCCCGGTCTGCCTGAACACATTGCTGCCCGCGGAGCAGTACCAATACCTGCTCTCGGACAGCCGGGTGGAGGCCCTGTTCGTGTCCGGCGCACTGTTGCCGGCAGTTGCCCCGATTCTCGCCGGGCTCGAATTTCTGCACCATGTCGTCGTCGTCGACGGCGACGGCCACGACCACCTGATCTTCGAGGATTTGCTGGAAGCGGCGGAACCTGACTCCGCCACCGCCGCGACCTGCGCCGACGAGACCGCGTTCTGGCTCTACTCGTCGGGCTCCACCGGCAACCCCAAGGGGGTGCTGCACGTGCACACCAGCCCGATCTACGTGGCCGAAAACTATGGCAAGGGCGTGCTTGGCATCGCGCACGACGATGTGTTCTTCTCGGCCGCCAAGCTGTTCTTCGCCTATGGATTCGGCGCCGGAATGGCGATTCCGATGTCGGTTGGCGCGACCACGGTTCTGCTGTCCGGCAGACCGACGCCGCAGGCGGTTCTGGAGACCATGCGTCGGCACAACCCGTCGATGTTCTTCGGCGTGCCGACGCTCTACGCCGCCCTGCTGGCCGATCCCGATTGCCGGCCGGAGAACGGCTCGGCGCGGCTGCGGCGGTGTATCTCGGCGGGCGAAGCCCTGCCCGAGGACATCGGCAAGACCTGGAAGCAACGCATGGGCGTGGATATCCTCGACGGCATCGGTTCCACGGAAATGCTGCATGTGTTCTTGTCCAACCGGCCCGACGACATTCTGTATGGCTCTTCGGGCAAGGAGATACCGGGCTACAAGTTGCGCCTGATCGACAAGGACGGAAGGGAGACCGGGGTTGACGAAATCGGCGAGTTGCTGGTCTCGGGCGACTCCTCGGCCGACGGCTACTGGAACCAGCGCGAGAAATCGCGGGCGACCTTTGCCGGGGAATGGACCCACACCGGCGACAAATATACCCGCGATGCGGAGGGCTACTATCACTACTGCGGCCGCACCGACGATATGTTCAAGGTGAGTGGGCGCTGGGTATCGCCCTTCGAGGTCGAGCAGGCGCTGGTTTCGCACCCCGCCGTTCTGGAGGCCGCCGTTGTCGCCAAGCAGGACGACGACGGGCTGGTAAAACCGAAAGCCTTTGTCGTGCTCAGCGGCGGGCCGGCGGATGACGACTTGTTCGAGACCCTGAAGGAGCATGTGAAATCGTCCGTCGGCCCGTGGAAATACCCGCGCTGGATCGAATTCGTCAGTGACCTGCCGAAGACCGCGACGGGCAAGATCCAGCGCTTCAAGCTGCGCGAGTAATGCCGGGTTGCGGCGCCCGACAGATGGCCCGGCCGGGCGGGAACGGGGTGTGAAAAAGAGGAATTTCACGCGTGAAATGGGGGTCAAGTCGTTGAATTTGAAGGAAATACGAAAAATAGGGTCGTTATGGTTAATGAGACTCTAATGCCAAAACC
>JACZTQ010000156.1 GCA_022573605.1 Pseudomonadota bacterium
CCGGCCGATCAGGTCGGCCGCCAGCGCGTCGGCGCGGTCGGAGACCTCGGGCGCGATGCGGTCGCGGATGGCGAACAGGCCGGACAGCGCGCCGCCGGCGATGGCCTGGCTGCCGGGCCCGCCGGGGGTGATATCGACGCCGTTCAGGGTCAGGCCGGACAGCGCGCCGGCGCCGTCGTCGTAGCGCATCGGCGCGGTGATGATCGGGCTCGCGGTGAACTGGATTTCCCGGGCCCTGGTGTCGACCAGGATCAGGCCCTGGGCGGTGGTCAACTCCACCACGCCGTTGGCGCGCATCTGCTCGCGGATCGGCACGATCGCGGCGACCTGGTCGATCAGCCGCTCGCGCAGGTCGATCAGGCTGGCGGTGTCGCGGCCGCTGGAGGCGAAGATTTGAATCTGGCGGTTGAGTTTGGCGATCTTCGAGAGCGCCCCGTTGACCTCGGTGACCTGGCGGGCGATATCGGCGTCCGCGGTCTGGCGCACCCGGGTACCCTCGGTCGAGATCTGGTTCAGCCGGCTGGCGATGTCGCTGGCGGCGGTGGCCGCGGCGACCTGGCGCGGCGCCAGTTCCGGGGTCTCGGCCAATTGGCGCAACGCCGCCTCGAAGGCGGTGATGCGGGTGGCGAGGGTGTCGTCGTCCCCGGCTACGCCGAGGCTGCGCTCGAGCCGCACCATCGCGTCGAGCTCCGACTGTCCGCCGGCCAGGTCGCCGTCGGCGATGCGCCGGGCCGAGGTCAGTTCGGGGCTCGAAGCCCGGTTGACGCCGCCCACGGCGACACCGCTGCCAAAGCCCCCCAGCACGGCCGAGGACAGGGTCACCGACTGGCGGCCATAGCCCTCGGTCAGGGCATTGGCGAGGTTGCCCGAGGTGATCTCGACCCGCCTTCCGGTTGCGGTCAGCCCGCTGAGGGCGATGTTGATTGCGCTTGATATCGACATGGCGTCTTCGTTTCTTTCAGCGCGGCGACCGCATCACGGGTTCAGGCGGGGTCACCGCTTCAGGTTTGTGGTCTCCTGGAGCATTTCATCGACGGTGCGGATGATGGTTGCGTTCGAGGAATAGGCCCGCTGGGTCTGGATCAGGTCGGTCAGTTCGCGGGCGATATCGACGGTGCTCTGTTGCAGGGCGAAGCCGACGATGCCGCCCACCGGGCCGGTACTGGCATCCCACAGGAAGATGCCGCCGGAATCCGGCGATGGCGCGAAAGCCTGGCCGTCGAGCGCGGTCAATCCGTTCGGGTTGGGCACGTTGACCAGCGGGATCTGGAACAGGGCGCGGATCTGGCCGGTGTCGTAGACTGCCTCGAGCATGCCCTGGTCGTTGATCTGCAGGGTTTGCAGGTTGCCGGCCGGAGCGCCGTTCTTCGAGATGTCGATCGGCGCGAAGGGTGAGTCGAGCTGGATCAGGCCGCCGTTGAGGCCGGACGCGCCGATGAAGACCTCGATCGGCCCGTCGGCCACGGTCACCGTGGCCATGCCGGTGACCGGGTTGTAGGGCAGGCCGGCCAGCGGGGAAACCGACAACAGCGAGCCGCGCCCGGTGCGGCTGGCGTCGAATTCCACGTCGAGTTCGGCTACCGGCACGGTGGCGCTGGTGGCGCTGTCGAAGAAGCTGACGCGCCACTGGTTGCTGGTGCCGGTGGCGGGCACCACCGGAGTGAACTCGATCCGCATCAGGTGGTTGCGCCCGACGCTGTCGAAATACTCGATGGTCGACTGGAACGGGTCGCCGGGCGCGCCGGCCTCGGTCTCGGAGGCCGGCAGGTTGACGCCGAGGGTCATCTTGGTGGTCGGCTCGGCGACCGTCAGGAACGGCGAGATCTGCACCGGCACCAGGCTGCTCGGGCTTTCCCGGGTCACCGTGCCGAGCAGCGCGCCGTCGGCGTCGGTCGGCCAGCCGAGCAGCGCCAGGCCGCTGCGGGTGACCAGAAATCCCCGCTCGTCGCGGTTGAAGGCGCCGGTCGCGACCATCTGGAACGGGCGTACGGCGGCGGCCAGATCGACCGATTCGATCTTGGTGACCGGCAGCATGCCGCGGCCCGAGACCGAGATGTCGGTGGAATTTCCGGTGGCGATCAGCGCCCCGGCCGAGGCCACGTCGCGAAACGTCGTCACGGTGACCCCGCCGGCGCTGAAGGAGCCCGAACTCGAGGGGATCACCAGTGAGGCGAAATCCACATCCGCCCGGCGGTAGCCGTTCGTCGAGGAGTTGGCGATGTTGTCGGAAATGACCGCCAGCCGGGTCGCATTGACCGACAGCCCGGAAACACCCGCATTGAGCGACGACGAAAGACTCATGGACACACCTCACTTGGTCATTCTGAACCGAATTTCACCGGCCAGTATCCGGATCGGTCGTTAAGCGAGAGCTAACGCCCGGGAATCGGCCCGGGATTTGGCCCGGAACGACGCAGCAGGGTAATGGAGATGCGCCGGTTCTGCGGTGCGGTCGGATCGGCGACCAGGGGCTCGACCGCCGCCTTGCCGGTGACCCGGGTGATGCGGCCCTCGGGCAGGCCGTGCCCGACCAGCAGCCGGCGCGCGGCGTTGGCCCGGTCGGCGCTGAGTTCCCAGTTGGAATAGTCGGCGCTGCCGAACGGCACCGCGTCGGTATGGCCGACCACGGCGATGTCGTTGGTGGTCTCGCCCAGCACCGGCACCAGCACGTCGATCAGCTTCGACAGGATCGGCGCCGGGGTCGCCGAGGCCGAGGCGAACAGCGGCTGGTCGTCGGCGTC
This sequence comes from Pseudomonadota bacterium, assembly GCA_022573605.1. Classification (GTDB taxonomy): domain Bacteria; phylum Pseudomonadota; class Alphaproteobacteria; order Rhodobacterales; family Rhodobacteraceae; genus Thermohalobaculum. The sequence continues at coordinate 2,742 of JACZTQ010000156.1, forward strand.
GATGATCTCGATCACCAGCCCGTCGGCGGTGATGCGCAGGAAGAAATGGCGCACCAGGGTGCCGTCGTCGGCGGCGTTCATCGCCGCGGCGATCTGGCGGCCGACCTCCTCGAGGCGCGCCTGCTCGGCCCGCGCGGCGGCCTGCGCCGCGTCTTCGCCCTCCCCTTCGCCGCCATGAGTGGCAAACTCGCCCGGTTGCGCGTCGGGCGGGATCTCCGGCACCGCGTCCTGCTCGCCGAGAGTCGGGCCTTCGTCGTCATGGGTGGGCATTGGCTGCACGCCCTCGGGCTGGGTTCCGGCGGCGGGTTCCTCGGCCTTGAACGACTTGCCTTCCAGCATGCCGCCGCCGCCGCCGGTGGTGCGGTTGACCGCCAGGGTCGGATTGAAATAGTCGGCCAGGCCCTTGCGCTGTTGCTCGTCGGTCGCGCCCAGCAGCCACAGCAGCAGGAAGAAGGCCATCATCGCGGTGACGAAATCCGCATAGGCGACCTTCCAGGCGCCGCCGTGATGGCCGGCGGCGATGATCTTCTTTCGCTTGATGATGATTGGGCGAATTTCATCGCTGGCGGACATCGCGGACTCCGGCCGGCCGGGATGGCCGGGGGCGACTATAGGGGGCGAGGCATTAGCAGTGGGTTACAGCCCCGGGCGATGCCGCGTTTTCTCCCGGAAGCCCTTTCCCGGCGGCGGCGGCGCGGGCATACTCGCCACCGGCGAATGGGGGCAAACCGGAGGGTGGCATGCGGGCGGCACGGTATTTCTTCTTCTTTCTCGCCGCCGGGCTGGTGTTTGGCGGCATGGCCGCAGGGTCCGAGCCCGCCCGGCGCCTCTTCGGCGCGCAGGTTACGCCCTCGGCCGGCCCGGCCGCGCCGCACGGCTCCTACGCCGGGGGCTGTCTGGCGGGCGCCGTGGCGCTGCCCGAGACCGGCCCCTTCTGGCAGGCGATGCGGCTGGCGCGCAACCGCAACTGGGGCCACCCGGCGATGATCGGCTTCATCGGGCGCCTGTCGCGCCAGGCGGCGGCGATCGGCTGGCCGCGGCTCTATGTCGGCGACATCAGCCAGCCGCGCGGCGGGCCGATGAACGGCGGTCACCGCTCGCACCAGATCGGGCTCGACGCCGATATCTGGTTGCGCATTCCCGGCCCGGCGGCGCTGAGCATCGCCGAGCGCGAAGCGATCTCCAGCCACTCGGTGGTGGGTCCGGACCGGCTGGCGGTCAACGCCGCCTGGCGCCCGGCGCATCAGGCGCTGATCCGGCTGGCGGCAAGCGACCCGGCGGTGGCCCGCATCTTCGTCAACGCCGCGATCAAGCGGGCGCTGTGCTTGGACGAGCCGCCCGGCGCGCGCGGCTGGCTGCGCAAGGTTCGCGCCTGGTGGGGCCACGATTCGCATTTCCACGTCCGGCTGAACTGCCCCGAGGCGGCGCCCGACTGCGTCGAACAGGCACCGCCGCCAGCGGGCGACGGGTGCGGCGCGGAGCTGGCCTGGTGGTTCACCGACGAGGCGCTCAACCCCAAGCCGCGCACCACCCCGCGCGTCGAGTTGACCCTGGACGACCTGCCGCAAGCCTGCCGCGCCACGGTGTTGCAGTGAGGCTGGCGTGGCTTGGACTGGCGCTCGCGCTGAGCCCGGGCGCGGCGGCCGCCGAACCGCCGCCGCCGGGCTGGGACAAAGCGCTGGCCGCCGCCGCGCCGGTGGCGGTGACGGCCGAGCCGGTGGCGATCACCGGCGGCGAGCTTGACGGGCTCGCGCTCACGGGCGCCTGGGTGCTGCGCGCCGATCACCGCAAATTCGGCGGCTTCTCCGGGCTGGTGGTGTCCGGGGAGCGCCTCTACGCGGTCTCCGACATAGGCTGGTGGTTCGGCGCCACGCTCAACCAGGACGGCGACGCCTTGCGCCTCGCCGACGCCCGCCTGGCGCCGATGCGTGACGCCGAGGGCGACCGCTACACCAAGGCCGGCGGCGACGCCGAGGGGCTGACCCGGCTCGGGGGGCGGCTGGCGGTGTCGTTCGAGCGCGACCACCGGGTGATGTTCCTGCGCGAGACCGGGCGCATGGGGGCCACGATCCAGCCGCGCAGCTTCGAGCAGTTCCGCTCCAACAAGGGGCTGGAGGCGCTGGCGAGCCTGCCCGACGGGCGCCTGATCGTCTTCGCCGAGGGGGTGGACGACGGCGGGGTTCCGATGTTCCTGGTCGATCCGGGAGGGGACGTCACCGAGGCCCGCCTGCCGCGTGTGGGCAGCCATGCGGTGACCGGGGCCGATATCGGCCCGGACGGGCGGCTCTACCTGGTGCTGCGCGAATATTCGATGCTGTTCGGGCCCAGCATCCGGGTGATGCGCTACCGCCTCGGCGCGGGCGGCCTGCCGCTGCCCGCCAGCGCCGAGACCCTGGCCGCCTTCGAGGCCGCCAGCGGCATCGACAACATGGAGGGCATCTCGGTGGAGCGCGGCCCGGACGGCGGCATTCGGCTGTGGCTGATCTCGGACGACAACTTCCGCTGGTCGCAACGCACCCTGCTGGTGCGCTTCGAGGTGCTGCCAGCGGATCCTTGACGGGGAACGGTTGGCCCGCAGCCCGGCGCGGTGCATCATTGCCCCGAAGGCAAACCCAGGGAGACGGCAATGAAACTCTTCAACCCCGACACAACCGCCAATCCGGCATCGAACTATTCCCACGGCGCACTGATCCCCGCAGGGGCTGAGCGGCTGGTGATCGCGGGGCAGGTCGGCATTGCTCCGGACGGCATCCTGGAGGCCGGCTTCGAGGCCCAGTCGCGCCGCGCCTGGTCGAACCTGTTCGCGGTACTGGAGACAGCCGGGATGGCCAAGACCGATCTGGTCAAGGTCACGATCTTCGTCACCCTGGCCGGCGTCACCGCCGCCTACCGCGCAATCCGCGACGAGGTCATGGAGGGGCACATGCCGCCGATGACCTACCTGGTGGTCGCCGGTCTGGCGGCGCCGGGAATGCTGGTCGAGATCGAGGGCGAGGCGGTGCGGGGCTAGGAAGCGATTCCGGCAGCGTCGCCGACCCCTCCCCTGTCCCCTCCCCTTTCAGGGGCGGGGGACGCAGGGCCCGAGGGTTCAACTGGCGTCCCCTCACCCTGCAAGGCTTCGCAGGGGACCGTCGCGCCAGTGGCGCGGCGCAAGCCCCGGAGAAGGGGACAGGGTGGGGGGGCGGCGACGCTGCCGCTTCGCCCCTCAGTCCCCGATGCCCTCCGCCTTGCGGATGATCTCCCAGCCCTCCTCGGCGGTCTCGACGAAGCGGAACAGCTCGAGGTCCTCGGGCGAGATGGTGCCGGCCTCGGCCAGCGCCTGCCAGTTGACGATCCGGCGCCAGAACTCGGCGCCGAACAGCAGCACCGGGATCGGCTCCATCCGGTCGGTCTGGATCAGGGTCAGGGTCTCGAACAGCTCGTCCAGGGTGCCGAAGCCGCCGGGGAACACCGCCACCGCCCGCGCCCGCATCAGGAAATGCATCTTGCGCACCGCGAAATAGTGGAAGTTGAACGACAGTTCCGGGGTGACATAGGCGTTTGGCGCCTCTTCGCGCGGCAGCACGATGCCCAAGCCGATGGAGTCGGCCCCGGCCTCGCTGGCGCCGCGATTGGCGGCCTCCATCACGCCCGGCCCACCGCCGGTGCAGACGACGAATTCGTGGCCCTGCCGGCGCACCGATTCCTCGCCCACCAGGCGGGCGAACCTGCGCGCCTCGTGGTAGAAATGCGACAGCTCGCCCAGGGTTTTGGTGCGCGCGGTGCCGCTTGCGTCGGGGGCGGGAATGCGGGCGCCGCCGAACATCACCACGGTCGAGACGATGCCGCGCTCGCGCAGGATCAGTTCCGGTTTCAAGAGTTCGAGTTGCAGCCGCATCGGGCGCAACTCGTCGCGCTCCAGGAACTCCGGGTCGCGGAAGGCGAGGCGGAACGAGGGTGAGCGGGTCTGCGGGGTATCCGGCAGCATTGAAGCCCGCTTGGCGTCGTAATCCGCCGCCGGAAAGATCGATACGCGCTTCTCGGTCATGGTTCTGCCTTGCCTGTCTCGTTTCGAGGTTTGCCCCAACCCCTGACCTAATGCCGCCCGCCGGGCTCCGCAATCGACAATTTCTACCGCCCGCACCGCGTGGCGCCCGGTCTGTCGAGTTGCGCGGAACCGGCAACCGCCCTATAGGCAATCCGGACATGCAGCCCGGGGAGACCACCATGAGCCATGCCGATCTTGCCACCGCCATCGAGAGCGCCTGGGAGGACCGCGACCAGGTGAGCCTGGCCACCACGGGCGCCGTGCGCGAGGCGGTCGAGACCGCGCTGGAGCTGATGGACAAGGGCGCGCTCAGGGTCGCCGAGAAGAACGCAAGCGGTGAGTGGAGCGTGAACCAGTGGGCCAAGAAGGCGGTGCTGCTGTCGTTCCGCCTGAACGACATGGGCGCCATCCCGGGCGGTCCGGGGGCGTCCGGCTGGTGGGACAAGGTGCCCTCGAAGTTCGACGGCTGGGGCGAAAACCAGTGGCGCGCGGCGGGCTTCCGGGCGGTGCCCAACTGCATCGTGCGGCGCTCGGCCTATATCGCGCCGGGCGTGGTGCTGATGCCCTGCTTCGTCAACCTCGGGGCCTATGTCGGCCGCGGCACCATGATCGACACCTGGGCCACGGTGGGGTCGTGCGCCCAGATCGGGCGCAACGTGCATCTCTCCGGCGGCGCCGGCATCGGCGGGGTGCTGGAGCCGTTGCAGGCCGGCCCCGTGATCATCGAGGACAACTGCTTCATCGGGGCGCGCTCCGAGGTCGCCGAGGGGGTGA
>JACZTQ010000157.1 GCA_022573605.1 Pseudomonadota bacterium
GACCGAACCCGAAGCCGACCCGCTGGGCGAGTGGCTGGAAAGCTGCCAGCGGCTGCGCACCCACGCCCGGCCCGAGCATCTGGTGCTGCCCGGCCACAAGTTGCCGTTCCGCGGCCTCGCCTTCCGCCTGACCCAGCTGATCGAGAACCACGACCACGCGCTGGCCCGGATCGAGGCCGATCTGGGCCGCGGCCCGCTGAGCGCGGTCGAGACCTTCGCCGCCATCTTCAAACGCCCGATCGGCGCCGGCGAATACGGCTTGGCGCTGGGCGAGGCGGTGGCGCACATGAATCACCTGCTGCGCACCGGCCGGGTCACCCGGCATCCCGACTCCGGCCCTGGCGGAGCCTGGAAATTCAGGCTCGCGGGCCGGTGACCGGCCGGAGTCCATCGCCATAAATCCGGATGCGGCACCAGGACACAAAGAACCTGTTTTGCGTCTCCGCCGGTTGCGGCTATATATTGCACCGAAATCAGCGGATTGATCGTCACGAAGGGAACCGAGATGGCCGAATACGAGCGTGGCTCGATGGACACCAGCGAGCAGCAGAAGACGTTCGCGGGTTTTGTGAAGATGGCGGCCCTGGTGTCGTTCTTGACCGCCCTGGCGCTGATCTTCCTGGCCATCGTCGGAACCTGATCGCTCCCAAATCACAGAGTCGTTTTTAGGGCGACGGCCGGCGCCGGGACATCTGGTCCGGGAACCCGCCATTTTGACCGGCGCCCAGAGCGGAGACTTCGCATGAAGATTGCAATTCCCAAGGAGACCCGCGAGTTCGAAACCCGCGTCGCCGCAACCCCGGAGACGGTGAAGAAATTCGCCGCGTTGGGGGCCGAGTTTGCGGTGCAGGCCGGGGCCGGGGACGGGGCGAACATCCCCGACGCCGCCTACCAGGCCGCGGGAGCGAGCATCGCCAAGACCTTTGCCGCGACGGTCAAGGGCGCGGATGTGATCCTGAAGGTGCAGCGCCCGACCGAGGCGGAGCTGAAGAGCCTCGCCAAGGGTCAGAAACTGTTCTGCATCATGTCGCCCTATAACGAGCCCGCCATCATGGAGGCGCTGGCCGCGAAAGGCGTCGATGCCTTCGCCATGGAGTTCATGCCGCGCATCTCCCGGGCGCAGTCGATGGACGTGCTCTCGAGCCAGGCCAACCTGGCCGGCTACAAGGCGGTGCTCGAGGCCGCCAACGCCTATGGCCGCGCCTTCCCGCAGATGATGACGGCGGCGGGCACGGTGGCGCCGGCCAAGGTCTTCGTCATGGGCGTCGGCGTCGCCGGATTGCAGGCCATCGCCACCGCGCGCCGGCTCGGCGCCATCGTCACCGCGACCGATGTGCGGCCCGCGACCGAGGAGCAGGTCCAGTCGCTCGGCGGCAAGTTCATCGCGGTCAAGAACGAGGAGTTCGAGCAGGCCCAGACCACGTCGGGCTATGCCAAGCCGATGTCCGACGACTACAAGCGCCAGCAGGCGGAGCTGGTCGCCGGCCATATCGCCAAGCAGGACATCGTCATCACCACCGCGCTGATCCCCGGCCGCAAGGCGCCGGTGCTGGTCAGCGCCGGCATGGTCGCCTCGATGAAGCCGGGCTCGGTGATCGTCGATCTCGCGGTCGAGCAGGGCGGCAATGTCGAGGGCGTCGAACTCGACCGTGTGGTGGTGACCGCCAACGGCGTGAAGATCCTCGGCCTGGCCAACATGCCCGGCCGCCTGGCCACCGACACCTCGTCGCTGTTCGCGCGCAACCACTTCAACTTCCTGTCGCCCTTCATCAAGGAGGGCGCGCTGGCACTCGACGACGAGGACGAGCTGGTCAAGGGCATCCGCCTGACCGGCAATGGCGCCGTGGTGCATCCGAATTTCGCCGCTAAGGAGGACTGATCCATGTCCGCGACCGACCAATTGAGAGAAGCGGCGGAGCAGGCCTCCGAGGCCGCCGCCAACTTCGCCCGCATCGCCAGCGAGATGGCCGATGCCGGGGCGCTCGACCGGCGCCGCCGCAGCGGCCGGAGTCGATCCCTTCATGTTCCGCCTGGCGATCTTCGCGCTGGCCTGTTTCATCGGCTACTACGTGGTCTGGTCGGTGACCCCGGCCCTGCACACGCCGCTGATGTCGGTGACCAACGCGATCTCCTCGGTGATCGTGGTCGGCGCGCTGGTCGCGCTGGCGGCCGATCTCGACGCGGGCGGCACCTGGGCGACCCGGATCTTCGGCTTCCTGGCCCTGATCCTGGCCTCGGTGAACATCTTCGGCGGCTTCCTGGTCACCGAGCGGATGCTCGCCATGTACAAGAAAAAAGATTGAGGGGGCGGATAAATGGCCAATCTCGCTGCATTCGCGTACCTGGTCTCGGGTATCCTGTTCATCCTGGCGCTGAGGGGGCTGTCGCACCCCACCAGCAGCCGCCAGGGCAACCGCTTCGGCATGATCGGCATGGCCATCGCCATGGCGACCACGTTGTCGATCTTTGCGCCGCCGGCCAGCTTCACGAGTGTCGTGCTGATCGTCATCGGCATCGCGATCGGCGGCGGCATCGGTGCGACCATCGCCAAGCGGGTGTCGATGACGGCGATGCCACAGCTTGTCGCCGCCTTCCACTCGCTGGTCGGCCTCGCGGCGGTGCTCGTCGCCGCCGGGGCGCTCTATTCGCCGGCGGCTTTCGCCATCGGCGAGGTGGGCGCCATCCACACCGGCTCGATCATCGAGTTGTCGATTGGCGCCGCCATCGGTGCGGTGACCTTCACCGGCTCGATCATCGCCTTCGCCAAGCTCGACGGGCGGATGTCGGGGGCGCCGATCCTGCTGCCGGCGCGGCACATCGTCAATCTCACCCTGGCGGTGTCGCTGGTGGTGATCATCGTCCTCTTCATCGCCACCCAGTGGACCGGCTGGTTCTGGCTGCTGACCCTGGCGGCGCTGGCGCTGGGCCTGTTGATCATCATCCCGATCGGCGGCGCCGACATGCCGGTGGTGATCTCGATGCTGAACTCCTACTCCGGCTGGGCGGCGGCGGGCATCGGCTTCACGCTCGGCAACACGGCGCTGATCATCACCGGCTCGCTGGTCGGCTCGTCGGGTGCGATCCTCTCCTACATCATGTGCAAGGGCATGAACCGGTCCTTCGCCTCGGTCATCCTCGGCGGCTTCGGCGGCGATGACGCCGTTACGGCAGCGGGAGGTGGCGAGGAGCGCCCGGTCAAGCGCGGCGCGGCCGAAGACGCCGCCTTCATCCTGCAGAACGCCGGGTCGGTGATCATCGTGCCGGGCTATGGCATGGCGGTGGCCCAGGCCCAGCACGCGCTGCGCGAGATGGCGGATGTCCTGAAGGAATCGGGCGTCACGGTGAAATACGCCATCCACCCGGTCGCGGGGCGCATGCCCGGCCACATGAACGTGCTGCTGGCCGAGGCCAACGTGCCCTATGACGAGGTGTTCGAGTTGGAGGACATCAACGCCGAGTTCGCCCAGACCGACGTGGCCTTTGTGATCGGCGCCAACGACGTGACCAACCCCTCGGCCAAGACCGACCCGAACTCGCCCATCGCCGGGATGCCGATACTCGACGTGGAGCGGGCCAAGACGGTGCTGTTCGTCAAGCGCACCCTCGGCTCGGGTTATGCCGGCATCGACAACCCGCTGTTCTTCATGGACAACACCATGATGCTGCTGGGCGACGCCAAGAAGATGACCGAGGGCATCATCAAGGCGATGGATTGAACGACGGTCGCTTTCGCCGGGATCGATCGAGGCCGCACCGTGACCCGGTCGCGGCCTCGTGCTCTTATGGCCCCATGAAGGGGCGCCGCATGATGATTTATCTTGCCATGGGACTGGCGGCCGCCTGGCTGGCCGCCTGCGTCGGGCTGATCGTCTTTGCCCGCACGATGATCTACCCGTTCCAGCCCGGCTTTTCTGCGGCACGGCCGGTCGGTGTCCCCGGGGCGCGGGCGACGACCTTCAGCGCTAGCGACGGCATGCCGATCACGATCTGGCTGGTTGCGCCGGCCGCGGGCCGGCCGACTGTGCTCTACTTCATGGGCAATGGCGGCTCGCTGCCGTCCCATGCGCCGTTGCTGGCGGAGATCGCCGGACAGGGCTTCGGCGTCGTTGCGCTGAACTATCGCGGCGCCGGGGGCGCGCCCGGAAAGCCGTCGCAGGCGGTGCTGACGGCGGACGCGCTGGCCCTCTACGACCAGCTCGACGCGATCGTCGGAGCACCGGTGCCGGCCACAAGGCGGATCTTGTACGGCACCTCGCTTGGCGCCGCGCTCGCGGTGCAGCTTGCCGCCGAGCGCCCAAGCGCCGGACTGGTGCTGGAATCTCCCTTCAACCGCCTTTGCGAGGTGGCGCAATTCCACTACCCGATCTTCCCCGCCTGCCTGCTGCTGCCCTACGAGCGCTGGGCCTCGGGCGACCTGATCGGGCGGCTCGCGGTTCCAGTCCTGATCCTCCACGGCGATGCGGACGCGACCATCCCGCTGTCTCAGGGCCGGGCGCTTTTTGCGGCGGCGCGCGAACCCAAGCGCCTGATCGTCTATCCCGGCGCCGGTCATAACGACCTTTATCTGCATGGCTCCGCAGCCGATGCCATCGCCTTCATCGAGGGCCTGGGCGGGGATTAGACGGCCGCCGGTAACCACCCGTTAACCCTGAATTCACCGGGCCGTGCCCTGATCGCCCCGCCGCGACACATCGCGGCGTTAGGAGGTGATGAAATGTGAACAATCGCAACTATTGCGTCGCGATGGTCCTGATCGGCATTGCCGGTCTGATCGTTGCGATCGCCAAGCTCTGGATCGGCGTATGTCGCCCTGAAGGAGTAGACCCCGCGAGCGCACAACTCGCGGGGTCATCAGGTGATGTCATGTGACATGCAACTATCGCGGCCCGATCATACCGGTATCGTCCCTAACAATCAATGAACGTCTCCGGCAGCGGCGCCGGCCCGTCCGCCCCCAGCAGCGCCCGCGCCGCGCCCTCCAGCACCAGGCAGGTCAGGTTGCCGGTGAACACCGCCCCGGTGTCGATGCCGATGCGGTTGGGCCGGACCTCGACCGCCTCGACCGGGGTGTGGCCGTGCACGATGACCGCACCATGGTCCGCGCCCGAAGCGAGGAACGGCTCGCGAATCCAGACCAGATCGTGCGCCGATTGATCCTCCAGCGCCACCCCCGGGCGCACCCCGGCATGGACGAAGAGATAATCGCCGAAGCGCAGCATCAGCGACAGCCCGCCGAGGAACTCGGTCAGCCCCGGGCGCATCGCCGCGATCAGTTGGTCGTAAAGCCGCCGGCGTGAGCGCTGGTCGCGGGAAGAGGCGGCCAGCAAGCCGTCGATGCCGAAGCTGTCCAGCGTCGCGGCGCCGCCGTTGTAGATCCAGAGGTCCAGATCCGCGCCCTCCGGGCCGATCAAAAAATCGAGCAGAAACCGGTCGTGATTGCCGATCAGGAAGTCGCCGTGGCCGTCGCCCTGATAGTCGAGCAACAGCGCTAGCGCGCCAGCCGAATCCGGCCCCCGGTCGATATAGTCGCCGAGATGGATCACCCGCCAGTCGGCGGCCGGGCGCCGGGCGAGGTCGCCTGCGATCCGGCCGTGCATGCCGGCCAGCAGATCGCTCCGCCCATGCACGTCGCCGATGACGTAGAGGCGCAGACCCTCCGGGGCGCGTGCATCCGGCAGCATGACCATTTTACACCTCCCCTGAAAAGAGAACCCCCGCAACGCCGTTGCGGGGGTTAGAACGCGTGATGCGCCCGGTCCATGCCGGGACGCTTTCGGAGTGGCTTCAGAGAAGACCCTCGCGCTGCGCTTTCTTGCGCGCCAGCTTCCGCGCCCGGCGGATTGCCTCGGCCCGTTCCCGAGCCCGTTTCACCGACGGCTTTTCATAATGCTGCCGAAGCTTCATCTCGCGGAAAACGCCTTCGCGTTGCATCTTCTTCTTCAGCGCCCGAAGCGCCTGATCGACATTGTTGTCGCGAACCAGTACCTGCACCTACGTCACCACCTTTCCATAGTTTCGATTTTCGTAGGAGCGCCCTATATACATAGGCGAATATCGGCTGTCCACAACGGCCGGCGGTTTGAACGGAACTGTCATGAAAACGCCGCACAAGACCGAGGATGACCATCTTTCCGAGGCCCGCGAGCGCCTGCTCGAGGCGGCGCTGCCCCATGTGGTGTTCGACGGCTGGAGTAGCGCCACCCTGGCGGCGGCGATCGCCGAATCGGGGGTCGATGCCGGGCTGGCCCGGCTCGCCTTCCCGCGCGCCGGCATCGACATGGCGCTGGCCTTCCACCGCCGCGCCGACCGGGCGCTGGCCGGTGAACTTGCGGCCGCCGATCTCGAGGACATGCCCGTCCGCGACCGCATCACCCATTGCCTGCGGCGCCGGATCGAACTGGTGGCCGAGCACCGCGATGCGGTGCGCCGGGGCGCCACCCTGCTGGCCCTGCCGCACCACGCGCCCGAGGGGGCGCGGGCGATCTGGCAGACCGCCGACCTCATCTGGACCGCCTGCGGCGACACCGCGACCGATTTCAACTGGTATACCAAGCGGATTATTCTGAGTTCGGTGTTCTCCGCCACGGTGCTCTATTGGCTGGGCGACGCGAGCCCGAACTTCGCCAACACCTGGGCCTTCCTCGAGCGCCGCATCGAGGACGTCATGCGCTTCGAGAAGACCAAGGCGCAATTCCGCGAGAACCCGCTGGTGCGCGCCGCCATCTGGGGGCCGATGCAGGTGCTGAACCTGGTCCGGGCGCCGGGGGCGCCAAAGAATTCTCCAGCGGACGCGCCTGATCCGGGCAACGGCGCCCCGGTAGGGCGGACATGATTGTCCGCCCCCGGCGCGACGGCGGACATTCATGTCCGCCCTACCGGGGCGCTCCGCTCACCCCGATCGCGGGCTGATCCGGGTCAGATGCCCCATCTTGCGCCCCGGCCGCGCTTGCCGCTTGCCGTAGAGGTGCAGCCCGCCGCCGCCGCCGGCGAGGGTTTGCCAATCCTCCGCCTCGGCGCCGATCAGGTTGGTCATCACCGCGTCCGAGTGGCGCGAGCCGTCGCCCAGCGGCCAGCCGGCGACGGCGCGGATGTGCTGCTGGAACTGGTCGACAACGCAGGCCTCGATGGTCCAGTGGCCGGAATTGTGCACCCGGGGCGCGATCTCGTTGACCACCAATGCGCCATCCGGCGCCTGGAACAGCTCGATCCCCATCACCCCGACATACTCCAGCGCGTTCAGGATCTTGCCGGCGATCAGCACGGCGTCCATCCGCACCGCCCTGGTGATCTGCGCCGGCACCGTGGTGGTGTGCAGGATGCCGCCCCGGTGGACGTTCTCGCCGGGGTCGTAGCAGACCACCTCGCCCGCGAGCCCGCGCGCGCCGATCACCGAGATCTCGCGCTTGAACGCCACCAAGCCTTCCAGGATCGCCGGCGCCCCGGCGATCGCGTCCCAGGCCGCCGCCGCCCCGCTGGCGTCCCCGATCCGCACCTGGCCCTTGCCGT
>JACZTQ010000158.1 GCA_022573605.1 Pseudomonadota bacterium
AACCATGCGAGTTGCAAATTCGAGAATAGGGACCATCTGCACGCGCAATTCTGAATCAAGAACCGTCCTGATCACTCCCAACGCCGCCCTTCTCAGCGCAAACGGATCCTTGCTCCCCGTCGGCTTCTCGTCAATCGCCCAGAACCCGGTCAGCATGTCGATCTTGTCGGCCAGCGCCACCGCCACCGAGACCGGCTCGGACGGCACCGCGTCGGAGGGGCCCAGCGGGCGGTAGTGGGCCTCGCAGGCGTCGGCCACCGCGTCGGGCAGCCCGGCGGCGCGGGCGTAGTAGCCGCCCATCACGCCCTGAAGCTCGGGGAACTCGTTGACCATCTCGGAGGCGAGGTCGGCCTTGACCACCTTTGCCGCCTGTTCGGCGAGGTCCGGGTCGGCGCCGACCGCAGGGGCGATCTCGCGGGCCAGCGCGGCGATGCGGTCGATGCGCTCGGCCTGGGTGCCGAGCTTGGCGTGGAAGACGACGTTCTCCAGCGGTTTCGCCATCTCGTCCAGCGACTTGCGCAAATCGTTGTCCCAGAAGAACCGGGCGTCGGTCAGGCGCGCGGTCAGCACCCGGGCGTTGCCCGCCAGGATCGCCTTGCCGCCGTCGGGGGCCTCGATGTTAGCCACCGTGATGAAGCGCTCGATGCGGCCGGTCTTGGGGTTGCGCACCGAAAAGAACTTCTGGTGCGTCTTCATCGAGGTCCGCAGCACCTCGGGCGGCAGGTCGAGGAAGTCCGCGCCGATCTCGCCCATCATCGTCACCGGCCATTCCACCAGCCCGGCGACCTCGGCCAGGAGCCCCTTGTCCTCGACCACTTCCAGACCTTGCGCGAAGGCAAGCTGCCCGGCGTCGTGCTCGATCCTTGCGGCCCGCTCGGCCGGGTCGAGGATCACCTTGGCCGCCTCCAGCTTGGCGGCGTAGTCCTCGAAGCCGTGCACCGCGATGGGGCCGGGCGCCATGAACCGATGGCCAAAAGTCTTATCGCCGGAGGCGATTCCGTTAACTTCAAGCTGGACAACCTCGGTCCCGGTCTGGTCCGAGAGGATGCAGAGGATCGAATGCAGCGGGCGCACCCAGCGCAAACTCCCTTCGCCCCAGCGCATGGATTTTGGCCAGGGGAAGTTGCGCACGGTTTCGGTGACGGCCTCGGCGATGACCTCCGCCGCCGGGCGGCCCGGCTTGTCGATCACCGCGAACCAGATCTGGCCCTTCTTGTCGTCGCGGGCCTCAAGCTGGTCCTTCGTCAGCCCGGTGGAGCGCAGGAAGCCTTCCAGCGCCTTTTCGGGAGCATCGACGCGCGGCCCCTTGCGCTCCTCGCGCCGGGCCGGAGTGATCTTCGCCACGCCGGTCAGGTGCAGGGTCAGGCGGCGCGGGGTGGCGAAGGCCGCGGCCTCGCCATGAGCCAGCCCGGCCTCGACCAGCTTGCCGGTCATCAGCCTTTTCAAATCCTCGGCCGCCCGCGCCTGCATCCGCGCCGGGATTTCCTCGGAGAAAAGCTCAAGCAGCAGTGTCCTGGCCATGGTCTCCCCCCTCACTCCCCGAGAATCCCGTTCGGCTGGCGCCACATATAGGCCCGTCCGCCCGGGAACACGGCAACGATCCGGTCGAAGCCCCTGGGGTTGTTGCGCTCCGCCACATAGGCCTTGGTGTAACCGCTGGCCAGGTTCTCGGCGATCACCTCGGCGTTGAAACAGCGGAACCAGCCCGGCGCCACCAGCGGCTCCGGGTCGAGCGCCGCCAAAGCCTCGATCTCCTCACGGATCAGGAAGCAGGCGCGCATCTTCAGCGGCGAACTGGTCGCGTCGATGCTGTTCCATTCGGTCACCGGGTAGCCCACGCCATCGATGGTGACGGTGTGCTCGTCGGCCCGGGTCTCGCTGTAGAAGGCATGGCTCTGGAACCACCAGAACGCCAGCCCGAAGAGCCCGGTGAAGGTGACCAGCCCGATGACCACATAGGTGCCGTTCACGCGCTTGCTCACGGGCTCACGCGCCCCCGGCCGCGGTGGCGAGGAAGGCATCGGCGCAGGCCTTGGAAAGCTGCCGGACCCGGCCGATATAGGCTTGGCGCTCGGTCACCGAAATCACCCCGCGGGCATCGAGCAGGTTGAAGATGTGGCTGGCCTTGATGCACTGGTCGTAGGCCGGGTGGGCCATGACGATGGTCTTGCCGGTCTTCGGGTCCAGCGGATCGTGGGCCAGGATCGCCCCGCATTCGCGCTCGGCGTCCTCGAAATGGCGAAACAGCATCGCCGTGTCGGCGGCGTCGAAGTTGTGGCGCGAGTATTCCTCCTCGGCCTGGCGGAAGACATCGCCATAGCTCAGCGGGACCGGCGCTTGCGGATCGTTGAAGGGCAGGTCCATGACGTGGTCGATGCCGAGCACGAACATCGCCAGGCGCTCCAGCCCGTAGGTCAGCTCGCCCGAGACCGGGCGGCAGTCGTGGCCGCCGACCTGCTGAAAGTAAGTGAACTGGCTGACCTCCATGCCGTCGCACCAGACCTCCCAGCCGAGCCCCCAGGCGCCGAGCGTCGGGCTCTCCCAGTCGTCCTCGACAAAGCGGATGTCGTGCAGCCCCAGGTCGATGCCGATGGCCTCGAGCGAGCCGAGATAGAGCGCCTGGAGGTCCGGCGGGCTGGGTTTGATCAGCACCTGGTACTGGTAGTAGTGCTGCAACCGGTTCGGGTTCTCGCCGTAGCGCCCGTCGGAGGGGCGGCGCGAGGGCTGGACATAGGCCGCCGCCCAGGGCCGCGGGCCCAGCGCGCGCAGCGTGGTCGCCGGGTGGAAGGTGCCGGCCCCCACCTCCATGTCGTAGGGTTGCAGGATGGCGCAGCCCCGTGCCGCCCAGTACTCGGCCAGCCGGAGCAGGACTTCCTGGAACGATCGGGGCGTGGCGGCGGGTGCGGCGGGCATGGTGGCGGGCGCTTTCTCATCGGGCCGGGCTCGGGCCGGGCTGGGCGCCTTGGTAAAGCCCGGCGCCTTGCCGGTCAACGCGGGGAATGGACACGCCTGCCGGGGGCGATTAAATCAATCCTGATCGAAACGGTCGGAAACCCGATGGAAGCCTTGCGCAAGATACGCTTTGCCACGCCCGACGGCTGGACCCTCGGCAGCCTCGCGCTGGCGTCGGTGCTGCTGATGCCGATCGTCGCGGTCGGCTGGATGGCGCTGAACCCGACCGAGAACATCTGGCCGCATCTGGTGGCCCATGTGCTGCCGGTCTATCTGACCAACACGCTGCTGCTGATGGCGCTGGTCGGCTTGGGCACCGCCGTTGTCGGCACCGGCGCCGCCTGGCTGGTGGTGATGACCGATTTCCCCGGCCGCCGGGTGCTGGAATGGGCGCTGCTGGCGCCGCTCGCCATGCCGGCCTATATCGGCGCCTACGCGCTGGTCGATCTGCTGGAATACGCCGGCCCGGTGCAGGGCGGCCTGCGGGCGCTGTTCGGCTGGCACGATTCGCGCGACTACTGGTTCCCGGAGATCCGCTCGATCTGGTCGGCCGGCTTCGTCCTCACGCTGTCGCTCTACCCCTATGTCTACCTGCTGGTCCGCGCCGCCTTCCGCGAGCAGTCGGTCTGCGCCCTGGAGGTGGGCCGGGCGCTGGGTTGCGGACCCTGGGGGGTGTTCTGGCGGGTCGGGCTGCCGCTGGCGCGCCCGGCGGTGGCGGTGGGCAGCGCCATCGCCATGATGGAGACCCTGAACGATTTCGGCGCGGTCGACTATTTCAACGTGCCGACCCTGACCCGGGCGGTGTTCTCGATCTGGCTCGACACCTACAACGCCGGCGGCGCGGCCCAGATCGCGCTGGTGATGCTGGGCTTCGTGCTGCTGCTGCTGGCGCTGGAGAAGATCAGCCGCCGGGGCAAGCGCTTCCACCATACCTCGCGGCGCTACCGGCCGATCCGGCGGGCGCGGCCGAAGCGGCTGCGGCGCTGGGCGGTGGTGAGCATCTGCACCGCCCCGGTGCTGTTCGGCTTCGTGCTGCCGACGCTGGTGGTCGGCTGGCATGCGCTGGGCCATCTGGGCCAGTGGGCCGAGGCCGGCTTCTGGCGGGCGATTCTGCATACCGGGGTGCTGGCCGGGCTGGCGGCGGCGGTCTCCTGCGCGGTGGGGGTGTTCATGGTCTACGGCGCCCGGGCTTCGCGCCTGAGCCTGGCGCGCTGGCTGGCGCAGGCGACCTCGCTGGGCTATGCCGCCCCCGGCGCGGTGCTGGCGGTGGGGGTGCTGATCCCGCTGGCGGCGCTCGACCACCGGATGGCGGACCTCGCCGAGGCCTGGCTGGGGGTCGATATCGGGCTGCTGCTGACCGGCTCGGCGGCGGCGGTGGTGTTCGCCTATGTGGTGCGGTTCTCGGCCATTGCGCACGGCGCCATCGACAGCGCCTTCGGCCGGGTGACGCCGGCGATGGAACTGGCCGCAAGGACCCTGGGCGAGACCCGGCGCGGCGCCCTGACCCGGGTGCATCTGCCGATGATCAAGGGCTCGGTGCTGACCGCGGGGCTGCTGATCTTCGTCGATTCGGTCAAGGAGCTGCCCGCCACCCTGATCCTGCGCCCGTTCAATTTCGAGACGCTCTCGACCACCGTTTATGGCGCCGCCTCGCTGGAGCAACTGGGCGAGGCCGGGCCGGCGGCGCTGGCGATCATCGTGGTCGGGCTGGCGCCGGTGGCGCTGCTGGCCCGGACCATGGACCGCTCGCGCCCGGGCGAGATCAGCGGGGGCGTCGCCCAGCCGATGCCCTGAGACCCGGACAGCGCCCCGGAAACACACCCCATGGGCAGCCCGGCGGGCATCGCTTGCATGGCAAGGCGCCGGGCGGTATCACTCGCGCCAGCGCCGGTCTAGCTCAGCTGGTGGAGCGCCTGATTTGTAATCAGGATGTCGGGGGTTCGAGTCCCTCGACCGGCACCATTAAAACAATGACTTAGCAGGATATCGCCAGAAACAATAACCTCTGGGTAACGTCACGGGTAACAGCAGGCAGAAGTCGCCTTGCGGGTCACCCCTTCGGCTTCAACCGCACCCCTGATTGCTCTCCATTCGTGAACTCGACGCCACCGGATTCCAGCGCGGTGCGAAGAGCATCACCGGGGCTGAGAGCAAACGCCTACCTGAACGGAACCCATGGCGGGTCCGACTTCAACGGCCACCTCGCGAGTGAATACACCGAGGTCGCCCGCCGCGCCGCGTTCAAGGACGTGCTGTGGCTGAACTCGACCGCCTATATCGCCAAGGCCCAGCAGGCCGAGGCAGGCGTGACCCCGCCGCTGTGGACCCCGGCCGAGATCGGCGTCAACGGCGACGCGACCGCGCTCTACGACACCGTGGTCGCGGCCATCGCCGCCAACAAGGATGCCCGCCCGGCCGCCTGCGCACGCGCCCAGGTGATGTGGGACCAGTATCTCGAAGCGCTGCGTGGCGGCCCGAACTTCTGCATCACGCCGGCCGATGCCCGCGCCCTGCTGGACGAGGCGCTGGCCGCCTGCGCCCCGCCGGGCCCGGTGAACTTCATCGTCTATTTCGGCTTCGACAAGACCAACCTGACCGACGCCGCCCGCGATACCATCGACGAGGTGGTGGCCGCGGTCAACGCCATGGGCACCAGCGCCCTGTCGCTGGTCGGCCATGCCGACACGGTCGGTTCGACCGGCTACAACCAGGGCCTGTCCGAGAGCCGCGCCAGGCGGGTCTCCGATGCGCTGATCGCCCGCGGCGTGCCCGCCGGCGCGATGACGCTGGCCGGGCGTTCGGAGAACGAGCTTGCCGTCGCCACCGGCGACAATGTGCGCGAGCCGCAGAACCGCCGGGTCGAGGTCACGCTCTCGAACTGAGCCGCGGCGCATTGAACCGGACCGCCCCGCGCACCATCAGTGCGGGGCAGTTTTCTAATTCGGTGATGCGTGAATGGCGAACTCCACGCTATTGCGGGGGCCTGAAGAGCCGCCTGAATGGGTCGAAGATCGCGTTCAGAGAAATATCGTAGTGATTCTACGCCCGTCGGCACGACGAAAAAGGGGGGTAGACCATGAGAGCCGATAACGAAATTGGTCTGCCAGTTCGCCGGATTGTGTTTGTTTTCACGGGTTACTCCCAATGACTTTTGAAGGGTTATGCAAAGTTATCTTGGTTGGCCTATTTGCTGTGTTCGACGGCGTCCAGTTGGGGCAACTATCTGCGAGCGAGTTTCCACCTGTTGCCCCGCCTGCGCCCAAATCATCGGTAGCCCCTGCGCTTCAACCTGCCCGGCCCGCCGAATGGGCCGTGACGATCTTGGGTGGTGTGTTGAACAAAGCTAATTTATCAAGCGTCCTAATTACCCCTTGGACGAGCAGTTTCGATGACACGCAATTGTTGTCCGGCACGGTTTCGAGGCGGGTTTATGAGTTTAGCCAAGATTCCATTCTTGGCCGGTATTGGTTCATCGATTGGGAGGTCGGTGTCGGTCAACGGTTTGGAAATTCAAAGGCCAGTGAATTTTGGACGGCGCTCTACATCAAGTATGATGGTTTTCCCTGGTCCAATACGATCTACATGACCACTGGAGCAAGCACCGGGTTGAATTATGCTACGAACATTTCCGATCACGAGGTAGGAAAAAGCGGAAATGGAACGGGCACTAAATTGCTGCATTATCTTGCACCGGAAATTACATTTGCGGATCCGGATAATAGGGATTTTGAAATTGTCACCCGCTTGCATCACCGCTCGGGCGTCTTTCACCTATTTGACGGAGTCGACGGAGGGTCGACCTTTCTTTCCATTGGTTTTCGCCAGCATTTCTAATTGGCCGGCCCGATGTCCCGGATGCCGTGCAACATGAAATGTTGGGCCGCTGATCCGGGATCCCGGCGGGACACAGCAGCGGCGCGCACGGGACATTGATTCGATCTGAGCCCGCCAGGCCCTGGCAGGCAAGGAAATATGCGCCCCTGAGTTCCAGCGTGAAGTGCAACGATTTCAAGTAAAGCGCAGTCTGACATCTCTGCCGAGCCCTTTGAAGAGGGCCTGGATCGGCGTGATGTAGCCGAGGCATTTCCGGGGCGTGAGGTTGTAGGTCATGACGATCTCCTGGAGGTCTTCGTCGGCGAGGTTGTCGATGTTGGTCTGCCTCGGCAGCCACCGGCGCAGCCGGCCATTGGCGTTTTCGATGCCACCCTTCTGCCAGGAAGCGTAGGCGTCGCAGAGTGAGGCCCGGAACGCCATTGGTTCGAGAGACGGGCCGAACGTCGCCATGCCCAGCGCCTCGCGTAGCAGGGTGTGGCGGGCGAAGGCGGTATCGTTGTCGAAGAGCCTGCCCCGGACTCGATCCGGGGTGATCGACTGGCGCAGAACGGGGTCGAGGCGGCGCAAGATCGCCATGATCACCGATGCCGTCT
>JACZTQ010000159.1 GCA_022573605.1 Pseudomonadota bacterium
TGGGTTAGGGAGGGGGCGGGCTCGGGACATACCGTCCTTCACGCCTCAACCGCTCGGCGCCGAGCCCGGCCCCGCTTCACGCCGCCGCCGCCACCGCGCTCTCCGCCGCCGCCCGGCGCCTGGGCGCCACCGCCACCACCCCGGCCAGCATGATCAGCGCCAGCCCGGCCAGCCCGGTCGCGGTCGGCGCCTGGCCCCAGAGGACGGACGAGACCAGCGCCACCCAGACCAGGTAGGAATAGTCGAACAGCGCCACCGAGGCGCTCGTGCCCATCTGGTAGCCCCGCATCAAGAGCCCGGCGCCGAGGATCGACGAGACCCCGAGCGCCGCCGCCAGCAACAGCATCTTCGCCCCCACCGCGGACGGCTGCATGAACAGCACCTCGCCGGCCGCGCCCGGCGCCGCGCCGGCGCCGAAATAAACCACCACCGCCACCCCCGCCAGGCCCAGAACCAGGAACCCGGCGATGCTCCAGAACAGCAGCGCGCAGACATCCTCGTTGCGGCAATGGCGGTTGGTGACCAGGATCGACAGCGCGTTCAGGCCCCCGGCCGCCACCGGCACCAGCGCCAGCGGGTCGATCTCGCCGCCGGCCCCGACCGCCAGCGCGGCGCCGCCGAAGCCCAGCGCCACGGTCAGCCACATGCGCCGGTCCGGCGCGCCGCCACGCGTCAGGCTGAGGCAGATCACGACCCAGATCGGAGTGGTGAAGAACCCCGCCGCCGCCTGGCCGAAGGGCAGCACCGGCAGCACCGCGAAATAGGCCCCCAGCGCCACCACGTTGAGCGCCGTGCGCAGCGCCACCGGCCCCGGCGAGCGGGGCAGGATGCGCTGCCAGGAGCCGAACATCACCGCCACCGCGAAAGCGACGGGAAGCATCAGCGCGGCGCGAATCGCCTGGAATTGCCAGATCGACATGTCGTCGGCGACGAAGGGGACGAAACTGTCGGTGAGCGCGAACAGACCCTGGGCCGAGACCACGAGAACCGCGGCGGCGGCGCCCGATCCGATGGACAACTTGTTCTCCCACAGCGCCACAACGGCCACCCGCTATCCAAAACGACAACCACCCCGCACCAACCGTTTCAGCCTGATCTCCTTTCGGGGTAGGAAAGAATGGTTATCAAAGGGTTAATTTGGCGACTCGTCGCCAGGCGCCGGGGCGAAACCGGCCGCGGCGGCGCAAGCCCGGACTTCACAGCGGCGTTCCGGCTGATAGATTGCACATCGGGCAAAAGGATTTTCAGGGAGGACGGCCCATGCTGGGGCTGATGCAGGACTGGCCGCTGCGGGTCTCGTCGATCATCGACCACGCCGCCAAGTATCACGCCGGCCGCGCCGTGATCAGCCGCTCGATCGAGGGGCCGGTGACGCGGACCACCTGGGAGGGCATCCGGACCCGGGCGCTGATGCTGGCCCAGGCGCTGGCCCGCCTCGGGGTGCGCCCCGGCGAGGTCGTCGGCTGCATGGCCTGGAACACGTCGCGTCACATGGAGGTCTGGTACGGCGTGCCCGGCGCCGGCGCGGTGCTGCACTCGCTGAACCCGCGCCTCGGCCGCGAGCAGCTTGTCTACATCATCAACCACGCCGGCGACCGCTGGCTGTTCTGCGACCGCGACCTGGTGGCGATCCTCGAGGGGCTGGCCGCCGACCTGCCGCAGGTCAAGGGCTACGTGGTGATGACCGACCGCGCCCACATGCCCGAGACCGGCCTGGCCAACGTCTTGTGCTACGAGGAGATCGTCGGATCGGAGGCCGGGGAGGCGCCCTGGGTCGCGGTCGACGAGCGCGCCGCCTGCGGCATCTGCTACACCTCGGGCACCACCGGCGAGCCCAAGGGGGCGGTCTATTCCCACCGCTCGAACGTGCTCCACGCGATGGTGATGATCCAGCCCGACATGCTGGACCTGTCGTGCACCGACGTGCTGATGCCGGTGGTGCCGATGTTCCACGCCAACGGCTGGTCGACCGCCTTCTCGGCGCCGATGGCGGGCACGGCGATGGTGCTGCCGGGCCGCCGGCTCGACCCCGCCAGCCTCTACGCGATGCTCGGCCACGGGGTCACCATCACCGCGGCGGTGCCCACGATCTGGCTCATGCTGCTCACCCATCTGCGCGACAACGGGCTGACCCTGCCGGACCTCAACCGGGTGGTGATCGGCGGCTCGTCGTGCCCCCGCGCGGTGATCGAGAGCTTCCAGAACGACTACGGGGTGCGGGTGCTGCACGCCTGGGGCATGACCGAGACCTCGCCGCTGGGCACGCTGTGCTCGTTCAAGCCCGAGATCGCGGCGCTGCCCGCGGAGGAACGGCTGGAGGTCCAGCTCAAGGTCGGCCACCCGCCGTTCACGGTCGATCTGGCGATCCGCGCCGAGGATGGTGATGGCGGCGGCGAGATGCTGCCCTGGGACGGCGAGGCCCAGGGCCGCCTCTTGGTCCGCGGTCCCGGCGTGGTGCGGCGCTACCTCGGGCAGGAGGCCGACTGCATCGATAGCGAGCAATGGTTCGACACCGGGGATGCCGCCACCATCGATCCGCTCGGCTATGTCCGCATCACCGACCGTTTCAAGGACGTGATCAAGTCCGGCGGCGAGTGGATCAGCTCGATCGAGATGGAGAACGCGGCCCTGGCCCACCCGGACGTCGCCGAGGCGGCGGCGGTCGGGGTGGCGCACCCGAAATGGGGCGAGCGCCCGGTGCTGGTGGTGGTGGCGCGCGAGGGCAAGCAGCCGCCGGCGGACGAGATTGTCGATCTGTTGCGCCCGCATTTCGCCAAGTGGCAGCTCCCCGACGACGTGATCTATGTCGACGAGATCCCCCACACCGCGACCGGCAAGATCTCGAAGCTGAAGCTGCGGCAGGTGCTGGACGAGATGGGCTACCGGTTGCCGGATCAGCGGGGGGCGTGAGGCCACCCCCAATGTCCCGGCCTTGCGCCGGGACCCCGATGGGCAGCGCACAGCGGCGCCAGGCCCCGGCTCGGGGGCCGGGGCATCGGGGCGGCTGTAAGCGAAAGGCGCAGGGTGGGCCGGGACCTCGATGGCCGGCGTTCGCCGGCGACTCTGCGCGGAACTCAGGCGGCGCGCACGGGTCCGCCTCCGGCGGCCCCCCCTCCCTACCCTTCTCCGGGGCTTACGCCGCGCCACTGGCGCGACGGTCCCCTGCGAAGCCCACGAGGGGGAGGGGGTCCTGACGGCAAGGTTCCGAGCCGCCGGAGCCACGTCATGCCCGTGCTCGACGAGACCTGGTATCAACCCCTCGTTTCCGCCTCCACCGCGTCCGCCATCGCCGCCAGGGTCGGGAACAGGAAATCGACCTCGGGCCGCTCCGGCACTTCCGCCGTCGCCCCCCAGGCGCCGCCCTTCGACAATCCGCGGCGGTCGATCCAGGCCCGGGCGAGGCCGAAATCGCCGGCCGGGACGTGGTCGTGATAGAGGCTCTGCGCGGTGTGCAGGATCTGCTCCGGCCTGACCCCGTGATCGGCCTCCAGCCGCTCCAGCATGTGCTCGAAATTGCGCCGCGCCGGCTTGTAGGAGCCGATCTCCTCGGCCGTGTAGATGGCGTCGAAGGCGACCCCGAGCTTGGCGTTCGAGGCTTTGAACCCGGCCCGGTCGATGTTCGAGAGAATCACCAGCCTGTAGCGCCGCTTGAGCCGGCGCAGCGCGTCGGCGGTGTCCGCGAAGGCCGGCCAGCGGGGCACCGAGGCGCCGAACGCCACGTCCATTTCCGCCGTGGTTTCAAGCCCGTAGTGGCGAGCAAAGCCGACATGCACCCGGGTCAGAAGCTCCGGATACAGCATCGCCGGCGTCTCGGTCTGCTGCGCCGATTCGAGCCGGGCGTGGGCCGCCAGCGCCTTGTCGCGGGTGATATCGAGCCGCCCGCCGGCCGCGATCAGCGGCTGGTAGGCGTCCCAGATGCCGCTCTCCCAGTCGATCAGGGTGCCGTAGCAGTCGAAGGTCAGGGTGGTGTAGTCCGCCAAGGGTCTGGTCGGTGGTCTGGCCATGATCCGGTTCTCCCCGAAAGCCGATTCCGGCCCGCATCATAGCGCCGCCGCACGGCGGATGAAGCCATTGACGAGGCCATTGATCGGACCCGGGAGAGATTGGTTTCAAAGCAACACTTTTCGTGACATTCCAACCAGATTAAGCCATAGTCCTGATGTATCGAGCGAGCCGAACCGGCGGGGTGCGCAACGATGACTGACGACACCGAAGGCCCAAAGCCCTGGGATATCGAGCAATTCCGCGGGGTGCGCCGCCACGCCCAGCGCAAGGCGGACTGGGAAAAGGACCGCGAGCTGGTGCTCGACGCCAGCTACCGCACCGGCAAGGTCGCGCCGAAATTCGACACCGACGGCCCGTCGCTGTTCTGGCTCGCCCTGAAGACCGCCTGCCTGACCGTGCTGACCGTCGGGTTCTACCGTTTCTGGATGATCACCCGGCTGCGCCGCCACTACTGGAACGCGATCCGGATCCAGGGCGACCCGCTGGAATACACCGGCACCGGGCTGGAGAAGATCCTCGGCTTCCTGGTCGCCATCATCATCCTCGCGGTCTACCTCGGGCTGGTCAATATCGGCCTCACCTTCCTCGGCATGTCGTTCCTCAGCAACGACCCGCTGGCGATGAACATCTCGATCCTCGCCGCCATGCCGCTGTTTTTCTACGCCGCCTACCGGGCGCGGCGCTACATCATGGCGCGGACCCGCTGGCGCGGCATCCGCTTCGGCATGGACCACGGCGCCTGGGGCTACACCGGCAGGGCGCTGTGGTACTGGTTCCTGACCATCATCACCGGCGGGCTGCTCTACCCCTACATGCAGTTCAAGCTGGCGAAATACATGGCCGACCGGACCTGGTTCGGCGACCTGAAATTCCACCAGAACGGCTCCTGGGTCGGGCTCTTCGCCTACTGGGTCTGGCTCTACATCGCCCTCGGGCTGATCGGGCTGGCGATCTGGGGCATGTACGCCGACCGCGACAACCCGGCGACCACGGTGGTCGCCGGGATTATCGCCTTTGTCGGCTACATCTCGCTGTTCGTCATGATGATGCGCTACGAGGTGGTGGTGTTTCGCTACCTGTGGAGCAACCGCACCCTCGGCGAGGCCTCGTTCGAGAACGACATCGCGCCGGGCAAGATCATCAGCGTCTATCTGGTCGGCACCCTGCTGGTGGCGATCTGCACCATACTGATCAGCATTGTCGTGTTGTTGCTGGCCGGGCTCGCCGCGGCCTTCGTGCTGGGCATCGACAATATTTCCCAGGTTCAGGAATTCGACGCCGTGCTGGCCGAATCGATGGCCAATCCGATGCAGTCCATCCCCACCATCGCGGTGACGGCGGCGCTGCTCTATATCATCCTGTTCGCGGTTCCCTTCGCCTTCTCGCAGATTTTCATCACCCGGCCGATCCTCCAGCGCAAGGCCGAGGCGATGGTGATCCACGACGCCCAGGTGCTGACCCAGAGCCGCCAGCGCGAACACGACCACGCCGCCGAGGCCGGCGGTTTCGCCGACGCGCTGGGGGTCGATGTCGGCGCCGGATTCTGATGACGGCGCTGGCCAAATACGCCAAGCTGGAAGCCGAGGCGCGCTATTTCGACGGCTTGTCGGCCCAGCCCCGCGACGTTGTCATCTGCTTTGGCGAGCGCTCGCTGGTGATCATGGGGTTCAACGACGTGGTGATCGCCCACTGGCCGCTGGCCAGCCTGCGCGCCGTCGGTCTGCGCCGCGACAGCGCCGTCCAGCTTATGCCCCAGCAAGGCAGCGACGAGCGTCTGACGCTGTCGGACCGGCGGATGCTGAGCGCCATCGGCGAGGTCTGCCCCGATCTCCATCACCGCCCGGTCGACCGCAAGGGCGTGCGCCGCGCCTTTCTCTGGGCCGGCGCCGCGGTCGGCTCGCTGGCCCTGATCGTGTTCGTGCTGGTGCCGATGCTGGCCGGGCAACTGGCGCTGATGATCCCGCCCGAGCGCGAGCAGCAGCTTGGCGATGCGGTGGTCGAGCAGTTGCAGACCCTGCTGTCGCTGGGCGGCGGCGGCCGGCCGGCGATCTGCGACACGCCCTCGGGAGTGGCGGCGCTGGACCGGATGGCGGCACGGCTCAACGCCGATCCGCGCCTGCCCTACCCGCTCCGGGTCGGCGTGCTCGACCACGGCATGCTCAACGCCATCGCCCTGCCGGGGGGGCGCATCCTGATCTTCCGCGGCCTGCTCGAGGCGGCCGGCAATCCCGAAGAGGTGGCCGGCGTGCTGGCGCACGAGATCGGCCATGTGGTCTCTCACGACCCGACCCGCGCGGCGCTCAGGGCGGCCGGGACCGCCGGTATCCTGGGCCTGCTGCTGGGCGATGTGTTCGGCGCCAGCATCGTCGTGGTGGCGACCGACGCGGTGCTCAACGCCAGCTACCAGCGCGACGCCGAGATCCGCGCCGACGAGACCGCCTATTCCCTGCTGGCCGAAGCCGGACTGCCGAGCCGACCCTTCGCCGACTTCTTCGCCAAGCTGCGGAAGAAATACGGCGAAACGGAGGGGATTCTGAAACTGGTTGCCAGCCATCCGGGGCTGGAGGGCCGCGCCGAGCGCGCCGCCGCCGCCGACCTCATCGGCGACAGCACCTATGAACCGGCGCTCAACGACCAGGACTGGATCGCGCTGCGCGGCATTTGCCAGGGCGGCCTGCCGACGGTGCGCCGTGGCGGCCGCAAGCAAAAGCAATAGACAAAAGCTTGTCGGGGGATCAGGTCAACTCGAACTCCGCCACGGCCGAGAGCGGGCCGCGCGCCGCTACCCGGCCCTCGTCCAGAAGCCCGATCAGGGTCGCCAGAACATTGCGCCGCGCGGCCGGCAGAAGCCTAGGGTCGACATCGGTGTAGATCGCCCGCGCCAGTTTGCCGGCGTCGGCGGGGCCGGCCGCCAGCCCGGCCAGGATCTGCGCCATGCGCGCCTCGCGATGGGCGATCTGGAAGCCGAGCATCACCGCGGGATCGGTCACCGGGTGGCCGTGGCCGGGCAGGTAGAGGCGATCCTCCGTGCGCCCGGCCAGCCGGCGCAGCGTGGTCATGAAAGCGGCCATGTCGCCCTCGGGCGGCGAGACCAGGGTGGTCGCCCAGCCCATCACCGTGTCGCCGGTGAACAGAATCCCGGTGCCCGCCAGCGCCAGGCAGATATGGTTCGACAGATGGCCCGGCGTGTGCAGCGCGGTCAGCGTCCAGCCGCCGGCACCGGTCCCGGTACCGACCGTCTCGCCCTCGGTCATCGCGTGGTCGGGCCGGAAGCCGCCATCGCCGCCCTCGCCGCCGCCGAGCGCTACGCGATCGGCCTTGAGGCGGCGC
>JACZTQ010000160.1 GCA_022573605.1 Pseudomonadota bacterium
GCGGAGTACCAGGCCTTCATCGCGCGCCGGGCAAGCTGGCCGGGCCAGGAGGCGCTGGCCCGGGTGGTGACCGGGGTGAGCGCCGAGCCCCATGAGCCGGACCGGCTGTCGGGCGCGGCGCTGGCGAACTGGCGGCGGATGAGCCGGCTCTGGCGGCGCGACAGGTTCGACCAGGCGGAGCGGCTGCTGGCGCGGATCTCCGGCGACCGGCACAAGCTGGGGGCGCCCGCGATCTGGGCCAAGCGGCGTGAGTTGCTGGCCCGGCGGGCGGCGCGCTCGGGCCGGGCGGAGCTGGGCTATGAGCTGGCGAGCCGGCATCAACTGGGCGCCGATGACGGGTATATGTATTCCGAGCTGGAATGGCTGGCCGGGTGGATCGCCCTGCGCAAGCTGGGCCGGCCGGTGCAGGCGCTGGCCCATTTCCAGCGCTTCAACGCCAGCGTGGGGACGCCGATCAGCCTGGGCCGCGGCGGCTACTGGCTGGGCCGGACCTACGAGGCGATGGGCGATCCGGCCAATGCCAGCGAGTGGTACCGGGCGGCGGCGGCGCATCAGACCTCGTTCTACGGCCAGCTCGCGGCGGAAAAGCTGGGGGCGGCGGGGGATGCGCGGATCGTCACGGCCGATCTGCCCGACTGGCGGAAGAGCCCGGCGCTGCGTTCGGACGACGTGCGCGCCGGGGTGCTGCTGCACTACGCCGGCGAGCGCAAGCTGGCGTTCCAGGTGTTCAGCCATCTCGGCCGGCGGATGGAGGGGGCGGCGGCGCTGGGGGCGCTGGCGCGGCTGGGGCTGGAGCTGGGCCAGCCGCATTACGCGGTGCGGGTGGCCAAGCACGCGGCGCGCCGGGGCATCCTGATCTATCCGGCCTATTACCCGGTGACCGAACTGGCCGGCTACGCCAGCAAGATCGAGCCCGCCCTGGCGCTGGCGATCGCACGCCAGGAGACCGAGCTGGACCGGCGCGCGATCAGCCCGGCGGGCGCGCGCGGGCTGATGCAGTTGATGCCGGCGACGGCGAAGAAGGTGGCGGGCCGGATCGGCGAGCCCTATTCGCGCGACCGGCTGCTGGACGACTGGCGCTACAACGCCCGCCTCGGCCAGAGCTATCTGGCCGAGCAGATCCTCACCTTCGGCGGCTCCTATGTGCTGGCGGCGGCGGCCTATAACGCCGGGCCGCACCGGGTCGATCAGTGGATCGGCGCCTACGGCGACCCGCGCCTGCCCGGCACCGACATGATCGACTGGATCGAGACCATCCCGTTCGGCGAGACCCGCAACTATGTGCAGCGGGTGATCGAGGCGCTCTATGTCTACCGCGCCCGGCTCAGCGGCACGGCCGGGCCGATGACCATCGGGCAGGACCTCGCGCGGGGGGTGCGGTAGGGCGGACATGATTGTCCGCCTTGTGTGTGGTAACGGCGGACAATCATGTCGGCCCTACCATCCGACGCCGCGATGGCTTGACGGGGCTTTCCATCGGGCCACGTCTCGACCATGATTTGGCCCGACAGGAGGAACCCCGATGCCCATCACGACCTGTGTTTTCGATGCCTATGGAACCCTTTTCGACGTCGCCGCCGCGGCGCGCATCGCCGCCGCCGAGCCGGGGCGCGAAGCCTTCGCCGCGAAATGGCCGGAGATCTCGAACACCTGGCGGCTCAAGCAGTTGCAGTACACCTGGCTGCGGGCCACGGCGGGGGTGCATACCGGCTTCTGGCAGGTGACCCAGGACGGGCTCGACTACGCGCTGGAGGCCCACGGGCTTGCCGATCCGGGGCTGCGCGAGCGACTGTTGCAACTCTACTGGGAACTCCAAGCCTACCCGGAGGTGCCGGCGATGCTCAAGGCGCTGAAGGCGCAGGGCCTCAATACCGCGATCCTGTCGAACGGCACCCCGGACATGCTGGCGGGCGCGGCCAACCACGCCGGCATCGGCGATCATCTGGACGCGGTGCTGTCGGTGGAGACGGTGGGGGTGTTCAAGCCGCACCGCTCGGTCTACGCCATGGTCGGCGAGCATTTCGGCTGCGCCCGGCGCGAGGTGCTGTTCGTCTCGTCGAACTGCTGGGACGCCTGCGTGGCCTCGGGCCAGGGGTTCCTGACCGCCTGGGCCAACCGGGCCGGCGAACCGCTGGACCGGCTGCCGTGGAAGCCGAAGCATATCCTCGAGGACCTGACGACGATCCCCGAGATCGCCGCGGCCCAATGACTTTATACCTCTCGTGACCCGGTATTTGCCATGACCAGGTATTTCGGGGCGCCGGACGGGCGGCGGCTGGCCTATCAGGATACCGGCGGCGCCGGCCCGGTGGTGCTGTGCCTGGCCGGGCTGACCCGGAGCGCCCGCGATTTCGCCGGGCTGGCGGCGCATCTGGCGGGGCGCGAGGGACGGGGCTACCGGGTGCTGCGGCTCGACGCGCGCGGGCGGGGCCTGAGCGAATGGGCCGGCGACCCGGTGGCCGAATACACCGTGCCGGTCGAGGCCGGCGACGCGCTGGCGCTGCTCGATCATCTGGAGGTTCGCCGCGCCGCGATCATCGGCACCTCGCGCGGCGGCATCCTGGGGCTGGTGATCGGCGCCACCGCGCCAAAGCGGCTGAGCTGCCTGGTGCTGAACGACATCGGCCCGGTGATCGAGCCGCGCGGGCTCGACAACATCATGGGTTATCTCGGCATCGAGCCCAAGGCGGCGAGCTTCGAGGCCATGGCGGTGGCGCTGGAGCGGGCCATGGGCGCGGAATTCCCCGACCTCTCGTCCCGGCAATGGCTGGGCTTCGCCCGGACCATCTACCACGACCAGGGCGGGCGGCCCCGGCTGAGCTATGACGCGCGGCTGCGCGATGCGGTCGAGGCGGCGATCGAGGCCGCCCCGGCCGATCTGTGGCCGTTGTTCGACGCGCTGGCCGGGCTGGCGATCCTGACCGTGCGGGGCGGCAACTCCGATATCCTGTCGGCGGAGACGCTGGCCGAGATGGCCCGGCGGCGGCCCGACATGGCCCATGTCACGGTTCCGAACCGGGGCCATGCGCCGTTCCTCGACGAGCCGGCGGCGGTGGCCGCGATCGATAAATTCCTGGAGAGGCATGCCGGATGACCGAGGCAATCGGCATCGACGATATCCGCGCCGCGCAGCGCCGGCTGGCGGGCGTGGCGCGGGTCACGCCGCTGCTCGAGAGCCCGTTCCTCAATGCCTTGGCGGGGCGCCGCGTGCTGGTCAAGGCCGAATGCCTGCAACGCACCGGCAGCTTCAAGTTCCGGGGCGGCTGGTCGGCGCTCTCGGCCCTGCCCGAGGCAGCGCGCAAACGCGGCGTGATCGCTTTTTCCAGCGGCAACCACGCGCAGGGGGTGGCCCATGCGGCGGAGTTGCTGGGGGTGCCGGCGGTGATCGTGATGCCCGACGACGCACCGGTGCTGAAACTCGCCAACACCCGCGCCCATGGGGCCGAGGTGGTGCTCTACGACCGGCGCGGCGGCGAGAACCGCGAGGAGATTGGCGGGCGGATTGCGGCGGAGCGTGGGCTGACCCTGATCCGGCCCTTCGACGAGCCGACGGTGATGGCGGGCCAGGGAACCTGCGGGCTGGAGATCGCGGCACAGGCACGCGAGGCTGGGGTGGAGAAAGCCGACGTGCTGGTCTGTTGCGGCGGCGGCGGGCTCACCTCGGGCATCGCGGTGGCGCTGGAATCGGAAGCGCCGGGGCTGCGGGTGCGGCCCTGCGAGCCGGTGGGCTTCGACGATGCGGCGCGCTCGCTGGCCACCGGTGAGCGCCAGTCGAACCCGTCGGAGAGCGGGTCAATCTGCGATGCCATCCTGTCCCCCTCGCTGGGCGAGATGACATTCCGGATCCTGAAGCGGCTGGCCGGGCCGGGGCTGGCGGTAACGGACGAGCAGGCTCTGAGGGCGATGGGCCAGGCTTTCCTGCGCCTGAAGATCGTCGCCGAGCCCGGCGGTGCGGTGGCGCTGGCGGCGGCGCTCTACCGGGCGGACGAGATCGAGGGCGACGCGGTGATCTGCACGGTGAGCGGCGGCAATGTCGATCCGGCGATGTTCGCCCGCGCGCTGGAGACGTTGTGAGGCGGATTGGTAGGGCGGACATGATTGTCCGCCCTGTAGGTTAGACGACGGCGGACAACAACGTCCGCCCTACCGGGTCACAGATCCTCGAACAGCACCGTCGAGACGTAGCGCTCGGCGAAGCCGGGTATCACGGTGACCACCCGTTTGCCCGCCATCTCCGGCCGCTTGGCGATCTCCAGGCCGGCCCAGATGGCGGCGCCGCCCGAGATGCCGACCGGGATGCCGTCGAGCTTGGCGACCGCGCGCGCCGTCGCCACCGCATCGTCGTTCTCGACCAGGACGATCTCGTCGATGGCGTCGGTGTCCATCACCTCGGGGATGAAGCCCGCGCCGATGCCCTGGATCACGTGGGGCGAGTGCTCGCCGCCCGACAGCACCGGGCTGTTGACCGGCTCGACCGCGACCATCTGGAGCCCCGGCCGGCGCGGCTTCAGCACCGAGGAGACCCCGGTGAAGGTGCCGCCCGTGCCGATGCCGCAGACGATGGCGTCGACCTCGCCGCCGGTGTCGTTCCAGATTTCCTCGGCGGTGGTGCGGCGGTGGATCTCCGGGTTGGCCTGGTTGGTGAACTGGCTCGGCATGACCGAATTCGGGATTTCGGCCAGCAGTTCCTCGGCCTTGGCGATGGCGCCGCCGATGCCCTCCGCGCGCGGGGTCAGGTGCAGCTCGGCGCCGAGGATCGCCAGCATCGAGCGGCGCTCGACCGACATCGAATCGGGCATCGTCAGGATCACCCGGTAGCCGCGCGCGGCGCCGACGAAGGCGAGCGAGATGCCGGTGTTGCCCGAGGTCGGCTCGATCAGGGTCGAGCCGGGGCCGATCTTGCCCTGCTCCTCGAGATCGAGGATCATGGCGACCCCGATGCGGTCCTTGACGCTGCCTACGGGATTGAAGAATTCGAGCTTGAGGCAGAGATCCGCCACGATGCCCTCGCGGGCGCCGAGGTTGGGGGCTCGCACCAGCGGCGTGTTGCCGATGGTCTCGAGGATCGAATTGTAGATCCGTCCGCGGCCGGGCTGGTCGAGCTCGACGGACGCAAAACCGGTTTTCGTTGTCATGGGAAATCCCCCTTCAGGTTAACGGGCCGACCGAGTATGGCGACTCATCACGAGTTTGTGAATGGCGGAGTGGCTTGCCGGGCGATCCGGCGGCGGGCCATTTCAGCGCTGGCGGAAGGCGGCGCAACAGGGGCGGAACCCGGCGGCTCGGCACGAATGCCCGGGGCTGGAGCAGGTTCCCCCGGGCAGGGCCCCTCGACCGTCTCGGGTTATCCGATCTATTTTCGGCTTTATTTTGGCCGGCTACGCGACTATATGGTGGCTTGGATTACCCCTTGATACCGTCAGTTGCGCCCCGCGCCCGGTTCTCGGAGCGCGTCAGAGCTTTGTCCGGCACGGCAAGATGAGAAGGTTCGACGACATGACCGATCTGCCCCTGATGCCCAAGGCGACCGCCGTCTGGCTGGTCGACAACACCACCCTGACCTTCCGCCAGATCGGCGATTTCTGCGGCATGCACGAGCTCGAGATCGCCGGCGTCGCCGATGGCGAGGTGGCGGTCGGTATCAAGGGCTTCGATCCGATCACCAACAACCAGCTCACCGCCAACGACATCCAGGGCTGCGAGGCCGATCCGGTGGCCCGCCTCACCCTGCTGAAGCACGAGCTGGCGCCGCCGCAGAAACGCCGCGGGCCGCGCTATACACCGGTCTCGAAGCGCCAGGACCGGCCCTCGGCGATCGCCTGGCTGGTGCGCTACCACCCGGAGATGGAGGACAGCCAGATCGGCAAGCTGGTCGGCACCACCAAGCCGACGATCCAGTCGATCCGCAACCGCAGTCATTGGAACATCTCCGCCATCCAGCCGGTCGATCCGGTGGCGCTGGGGCTGTGCAAGCAGCTCGACCTGGACGCGGCGGTGATCAAGGCGGCGGCGAAGAAGGCCAAGGCGAAGGAGCCGGTGCCCTCGGCCGAGGAGCGGATCAGCCTGATGTCGACCGCCGAGTCGCTGATGACGCCCGGCGAGCCCCATGCGCCGCACCGGCTTTCGGCGTTCGAGAACTTCGGCCTCGACGATCGGCGCGGCGCCGGCAAGGCCGCCGCGAAGATCGACCCGGACTCGCTGTTCAACCTGCCGAAGACGGGCAAGGACGACGACGAGGAAGAAGAGACCTGAGGCGCGGGCAACTTACCGTGATCTCCCGGCCTTGCGCCGGGACCTCGGCCCTGTTCGCGCGTACCGGCGCGAGGCCCCGGCTCGGGGGCCGGGGCGTTGGCGGCTTTCGGCGGATTGCCAACCCACCCTACGGCGCCAGGATCAGCCCGATCACGGTGATCGCCAGGCCGATGAAGGCCACCCCCACGGCGGCCATGTTCAGCACCACCAGGGCGCGCAGCTCCGCCGGCACGGTGGCGTCGTCGGAATCGGTCTCGCGCAGCCGCCGGGCGCGGCGGAAGAACCACGCGATACCGGCGAGGCCGGCCAGCGTGGTGGCGACGCCGGTGTAGAAGACCAGGGTCATCATGGCGCGGCCGCCGGCAATACAAACACGATTTGCATGCACCCGGGAAACCACGGCTTGTCTCAAAGAGACAATTGCATCTTTGGCCGGTTGAAGGATCATCGCTCGAGCACGGTGATAATATCTTCGCTGGGGACCTCGCGGTCAAAGAGGAATTGAAAGGAGTCCACCCCGTCGCCCAAAGCGCTTCGCCGAAAACCGAGATCGTCGAAGACTTTAGCATTATGTGCATTCCTCTTGGTTTCGTAGAAGGTGACTTTAAAATCCCGCGCTCCGGCATCGCGATACTTTTTCAAGACATGCAACAGAAAGGCGTGTTCGATTCTCTTCATCTGAATTCTACAGCTGAAGAGCAAGTCCGTCATGCAAGCCGCCTCCTTATCGATAATCGAAAAACCGATGATACCGTAATCGCCGAAACGGTCGGTAGCCGAGAGCACCCATTTCTCGAGATCAGCATCCTCGATAATGCGGGCTACTTCTTCCCGCTTGTAACGGTTCGGCGAAAAATTCATTTGATTGGTACGTTGAATCAAATCGTGAATGCGGTCAACATTTTCGGCAACCGGATGCGAGAGCGTTAAAACGATCCGGGAACCTTTTAGAAAGACCGAGTACTCGTCGTTGAATTTACTTTCGAATTCTTCTTTCCGCTTGGCTTCTGTC
>JACZTQ010000161.1 GCA_022573605.1 Pseudomonadota bacterium
GATCCGCGCCGGCTGCTGATGGACCTGTAAGGGCAAGTCCTGGCGATGAACGCCGAGCGCAAGATCCTGTCGATCGGCATCGACGGCATGTGGATGCCGATGGATTTCGCCCGCCTGCTGCACCTGGTGGTCCGGTTCTACCGGCTGGAGCAGTTGATCGTGCTCCCGCGCACCGGCGGGGCGAACTTCTTCGACGCCCGGCTGGATGCGGTGGTGCTGAAATACCTGGCCGCGTTCGACTGGATCGCGGCCCCGCTGATGAGCGAGAAATTCAACGAAAGCTACGCCAGGTCGGAGGATTTCGTGCGCGATTTCGGGGTCTCGGACCTGCGCGTCCACCGCATCCGCTTTGATCCCACCGGGGCCTCGCCGGGGTGCATCGAGTTTGTCGGCATCGGCTCGATCGTCGACACGATCTTCGATGTTTTCCGCAACGTCCTGCGCATCAAGCAATCGAGCCCGGTCGGCGCCGACGACAGCCGGGGCCAATCCGGCGATATCGAGGTCATGTATGCGCGCAACATGAAAGCGAAGGCGAATCTGATGAAGGATATGGGGTATTCGGATGCGGAACTGCATGCGATCGTTTCCCCCTCGGTCGAGGATCTGCACTTCATCTCGAACGCGATGACGCAAGGCAAGATCGTGGCGGTGGAGAAACCGCTGTTGGCGCGCTAAACACCAATGGACAAGCAAGGAGATTTCCCTATGGCCGACTATGATGTGGTTGTGATCGGCGGCGGCCCGGGGGGCTATGTCTGCGCCATCCGGGCGGCCCAGCTTGGCCTGAAGGTGGCCTGTGTCGAGGGCCGCGGCGCGCTTGGGGGCACCTGCCTCAATGTCGGCTGCATTCCCTCGAAGGCGCTGCTGCATGCCACCGAGATGGTGCACGAGGCGGAGACGAATTTCGCGCGTATGGGGATCACCGCCAAGGGGATCTCGGTCGATGTGCCGAAAATGCTCGCCTACAAGGACAACACCATCAAGGCCAGCACCCAGGGTATCGAGTTCCTGTTCAAGAAGAACAAGGTCGACTACGTCAAGGGCTGGGGCGAGATCGTCTCGGCCTCGGAGGTCAAGGTCGGCGACCAGATCTTGGCGACCAGGAACATCGTCATCGCCACCGGCTCCGAGCCCGCCAGCCTGCCCGGGGTCGAGGTCGACGAGAAGCGGGTGGTGACCTCGACCGGGGCGCTGGAGCTGAAAACCGTGCCGAAGAAGCTGGTGGTGATCGGCGCCGGGGCGATCGGGCTTGAGCTGGGGTCGGTCTGGGCGCGGCTGGGGGCGCAGGTCACGGTGATCGAGTTTCTCGATGTCGTCATCCCGGGCCAGGACGGCGAGGTGCAGAAGCATTTCCAGCGCATCCTGAAGAAGCAGGGCATGACATTCGTTCTCGGCGCTGCGGTGCTGGGGGTCGAGAAGCTGAAGACCAAGCTGAAGGTCACCTACCGGAAGCGCAAGGACGACAGCGAGCATGTCGTCGATGCCGATGTGGTGCTGGTGGCAACCGGCCGGCGCCCCTACACGCAAGGGCTGGGGCTGGAGGCGGCGGGGGTGGAGACCGAGCGCGGCATGGTCAAAACCGACGCCCGCTGGCGCACCAATGTCGCCGGCATCTGGGCCATCGGCGATGTCATTGCCGGGCCGATGCTGGCCCACAAGGCCGAGGACGAGGGCATTGCGGTGGCCGAGGAGATCGCCGGCAAGCACGGCCATGTGAACTACGGCGTCATCCCCGGCGTGATCTACACCGCCCCCGAGGTCGCCTCGGTCGGCCAGACCGAGGAGCAACTGAAGCAGGCCGGGCGCAAATACAAGGTGGGCAAGTTCCCCTTCATGGCCAACGCCCGGGCCAAGGCGAATTTCGCCTCCGAGGGCTTCGTCAAGCTGCTGGCGGATGCCGAAACCGACCGCATCCTCGGTTGCCATGTGATCGGCCCGGCGGCGGGCGACCTGATCCACGAGATCTGCGTGGCGATGGAATTCGGCGCCTCGGCCCAGGACCTGGCGCTGACCTGCCACGCCCATCCGACCTTCTCCGAAGCGATGCGCGAGGCGGCGATGGCCTGCGGCGACGGGGCGATCCACGCCTGATTCCGCCGTTGAGAGGGAGCGGATGGTCAAGCTGCTGGGAATCTCGGGCTCGCTGCGCGCGGGCAGCTACAATTCCATGCTGGTGCGCGAGGCGGCGCGGGTGTTCGCGCCCGATGAGTTCACCTTCGCCGACCTGCATTTGCCGCTCTACGACGGCGATCTGGAGGCGCGCGGGATGCCGGACGCCGTGCTGACCCTGTGCGACCGGATCCGCGAAGCGGACGCCATCGTGATCTCGACCCCGGAATACAACAAGAACCCCTCGGGGGTGCTGAAGAACGCGCTCGACTGGGTCAGCCGGGTGCGCCCGGTGGCGCTGGCCGGCAAGCCGGTGGCGGTGCTCTCGGCGGCGGCCGGGCTGGCCGGGGGCCAGCGCGCGACGGCGGCGCTCTGGCTGATGCTGATCCCCTTCAAGGTGCGCCTGGTGGCCGAGGCCGAGGTCGCCGTCGGCAATGCTGCCCGCCAGTTCGACGCGGACGGGCGGCTGACCGGCGAGCGATTGGCGGCGGCGCTGGAGCGCCAGATGTCAGCGCTCCGAGCGGCGAGCGGGTAACGCGCCGCAGGCTGCCTTATCCTCCTGTTAACTATTTCGCCCTAGCCCGGTTCGAAGGGACCGGACGGGGTTTGCCGTGATGAACGGGATTTTGACACGCCACTATTTGCGGCGACGATTTTGGATCGCGACGCTGGTGCTGCTCGCGGCCCTCGCCGTCTCGGCCGGAATCATGCTCCTGGCGGTGCGGGCGCAGGCCGACCGGAGCAGCTACCTGATCGCCTTCCACCATCTCGACGACGCGGCGATGCACCTGGAAATGGAACTCGCCCGGCTGTCGCTGGTGCCGGATGGCGTGGCGGCGGACCGGCAGGGGGCGCGCAACGCCTTTGTCGAGTTGCTGACCGAATTCCGCGCCATCGTCGTTTCGAGTGTGGTCAAGCATGTGCCTGCCGGCGCCGGCGATGGGCGCCAGGGGCGCGACGACCACCTGACCGGGCTCGGCGCCGAATTCGGCATCGATGCGCTCGAGGCGGCGGCGCGGCGGCGACTCGACCCCGGATCGATGCCCGAAGCGCTGGTGGAGATCTGGGAGCCGGGCGCCGCCGGGTCCCCGCTCGCACTCGAAGTCGCGATTGCCCGTCTGCTCCGGCTGTCGGCGCCGCTGGTGCGCGGCGAAGGCAATATTTTCAGCGCCGAGCGGCGGCGGTTCGATGAGATCGAGACCCTCGCCGTCAGGCATATCCAGCCGGCGATCGCCCGGGTGATGAAGGTTCTCGATGCCGAGGGCAACCGCATCGCCGATGCGTCGGTCCTCTTCGTCCTTGCCCTGGCGGGCCTCGGCTGCGCCGCCGTGCTGTTCAATCTGTTCGTCATCTTCCGGCCGCTGGAGCGCACGGTGATGGCGAACCAGGCGGAAATCATCGACCAGCGCGACCAGGCGATGGCGGCGCGGATCGCCAAGCGCAACTTCCTCTCGGTGGTCAGTCACGAGTTGCGCACGCCGATGAACGGGGTGCTGGGGTTCGCCAGCCTGCTGGCCGCCTCGGAGCTCAAGCCCGGACAACGCAAGCAGGTCGAGATCATCCAGTCATCGGGCAAGGCCCTGCTGGCGCTGGTCGACGATCTCCTCGATTTTTCCAAACTGGAGGCCGGGTCGCTGGAGCTCGAGGAGGAGAATTTTTCGGTCGAGGAGGTGGTCTGCGGCGTCGTCACCCTGCTGCGCGCCGGAGCCGCCGCCAAGCGCCTGGAGATGAGCGTCTATCTCGATGCCCGGCTGCCGGAGTGGTCGCGCGGCGACGCCAACCGGCTGCGCCAGGTGCTGATGAACCTGGTGGGCAACGCGATCAAGTTCACCGACCGCGGCCATATCGGCGTCGAGGCGCGCGAGGTTTCCGCGGCGCCCGGCCCGAGCGGCGGCTGCGAGCTGGAGTTCGTGGTCGGCGACACCGGAATCGGCATCCCTTTCGACAAGACGGAGCTGATCTTTGAGAGCTTTACCCAGATAGATGATCGCGCCCGGCGCAACTCCGGCGGCACCGGGCTGGGGCTGGCGATCTGCAAACAGCTGATCGACCGGATGGGCGGCCGGATCTGGGTCGAGAGCACGCCGGGGGCCGGCTCGAGCTTCTTCGTGCGCGTTCCGCTGGCCGAGGCGGCGCCGCCGGTGGCCGGGCCGGGGTGGCGCGCCGAAGCGCTCGCCGCCCTGTCCGGGCGCCGGGTGCTGGTGGTCGGCGGCCATCCGGTCAACCGGCGGCTGATCCGGCTCCAGCTCGAATCCTGCGGGCTGCGGGTCGATGACGCCGCCGATGCGCCGGGCGGCTGGGCGCTGCTGGAGCAAGCGGCCGGCGCGCGCGACCCCTATGGCGCCGCGATCCTCGATCAGGCGATGGGCGATGACGGCGGGGTCGCGCTGGCCCGGCGGATTCGCGCCGACCGAAGGTTCGACGCGCTGCGCCTGCTGCTGAACTCGCCCGACGGAATCCCCGACCTGGCCGAGGCGCGCAACCTGGGTTTCGACGCGGTCGAGGCCCAGCCGCTGCTGCCGCGGGCCCTGATCGGCGCGCTGCTCGGGCTGATCGGCGACGATCCGGCCGCCGCCGGCGCGACGCCGGAGATATCGCCGGGGGAGGCGGACGCGGCGCGCATCCTGCTGGTCGAGGACAACCCGGTCTGCCGGCGCCTGGTGCTGGGGTTGCTGCCGCGCCCGCGCTACCGGGTCGATACGGTCGCCGATGGGCTGGCGGCGGTGCGCGCGGTCGCCGGGCGGCCCTACGACCTGGTCCTGATGGACATCAGGATGCCGGTCACCTGCGGCATCGAGGCGACCCGCCGGATCCGGGCGCTCGGCGGCGGCGCCGGCCGGACGCCGATCATCGCGCTGACCGCGAATGTGGCCGACGAGGATGTGGCCGAATACCGCGCCGCCGGCATGCGGGACGTGGTCGCCAAACCGATCGACCGGGAGATCCTGCTGGCGGCCGTCGATGCGGCCCTCGCCGCCGCCGTGGCGGCGAGGGAGGAACCGGTCCCCGAGGCCGGGGCCGAGTAATCCCGGCGGCCGGTCCGAATGCCCGCCGGGAGCACCCGATACGGGGTTTCACCCGCTGCTCCGCCATTGCCGTTGACCGGTGCACACGCGTGTGCATGGGCTCAAACCATTGATAATGCGGTATTATCGAGAAAACATGTTTTCGCGCGGGCACGCATTGCCAGGCCGTGAAGGCTGGCGGCCCCCACCTGACGCCCGGGCCGGCTCATACCGGCGCGCCGAGACGGCAACGGACCCCGCGTCAGCTCGGCAGGTAGGTCAGCTTGAGACTGTCGAGGGTGACGGACGCGCCGAAACCCGACTGTGCCGAGACGCTGAGCGGCTGCAGCGTGATCTGGTGACGCGACCCGCCGACGAGAACCCGCGCGCCGACGCCGACACCGACGCTCACCTCGGTCGAGGCGCCGACATAGCCGCCTTCCAGTATGCCCGGCCCGCCGAAGGTTGCCGGCGCCAGCACGGCCCACTTCAGGATCTGCGCGTCCTTGAAGGAGAGATTGACGCCGAGCTTGCTGATCTCGCCGAGATAGGCGGTCTGCTCGCCACCGGCCGAACGGTAGGTGCAATCGAAGGTATCCTCGGAGAAGAGGATCACATTGCTGCTATCGGTCAGATGGCAGGTCAGCGTGCCGGCCGCGATGGTGGCGCCGCCTTGTGCCAGGGCCGGGACCGGTCCGGCGGCCAGCAGACCGAGCGCAACGGCGGTGTTCGCGAGGGTTCTTCCGAGCATTTCACACTCCTGGTTGTCACTCCCGAACCCACTTGATAGATCGGTTGCCGAAGGGCTGCCTGCAAACACGGGGCAATCACGTTTGCTTGCCGCCTTCGGGAGCAGGCCAGGGTGGCGGTGGCTGCCCGATCACCCCCTCCGGCGCGGATGCGCTTTATCGTAGACCTCCATCAGCCGGCTCTCGTCGACCCCGGTATAGACCTGGGTCGACGACAGCGAGGCGTGGCCGAGAAGCTCCTGGATGGCGCGCAGATCCCCCCCCGCCGCCAGCAGTTGGGTGGCGAACGAGTGGCGCAGCGCGTGCGGCGTGGCCGAGGGTGGCAGCCCCAGCGCCATGCGCGCCGCCGCCATCGCCTTCTGCAACAGGCGCGGGTTCAGCGGCCCGCCGCGGGCGCCGAGAAACAGCGCCTCGTGGCGCGCCGGGGCGTGCGGGCACAGCGCCCGGTAATGCTCGACCGCCTGGCGCGCGGCGGGCAGCACCGGCACCTCGCGCTGCTTATCCCCCTTGCCGGTGACCCGGATCACCTCGGCCAGCGGCGCGTCGCCCTGGCGCAGCCCCAGCGCCTCGGAAATGCGCAGCCCGGCGCTCCAGATCAGGGTCAGCGCCGCCTGGTCGCGGGCCGCGATCCAGGGCGCGGCCCCGGCGCTGACGGTGGCGACGATGGCCCGGGCAGCGGCCTCGGGCACCGGGCGAGGCAGCCGGGCGGGCAGCTTCGGGCTGCGCACCACGTGGATCGCGGCGCAGTCGATGCCCTCGGCGGCGTCGAGCCATCGGTGGAAGCTCCGCACCGCCGACAGTTCGCGCGCCAGCGAGCGCGGCGCCAGACCGCGCCCGCGCTCGGCCGCCATCCAGGCGCGCAGTTCGGCCAGGGTCACCGCCCCAAGGGCGTCGCGCCCCATCGGCCCACCCCGGTGACCGGCGAGGAAACCGAGATAGCCGGCAACATCGCGGCGGTAGGCCTCGACGGTCTTCGGGCTGCGCTGGCGCACGGCGGACAGTTGCGCGAGCCAGCGCTCGAGCAGGTCGGCAGCACCGGCCGAGGGCCCAGGCGCCATCCCTGCCATTACCCCGTGACCGGGGCGCCGAGATGCCGGCTCAGCAGCCGCTCGACGATACCGCCGAAGAAGGTCAGGAGATCGACCCCCTGGTCCGGGCCGAAGCGGTCCGGATCGGCGGCGCCGAAGGCCAGCAGCCCGGTGCTGCCGGCCAGATCGAGCCGGAGCAGCGCCTCGGAGCGGGTCCGGGTCAGGGCGCCGAAGATCAGCTCGGCCTCGACGCCGCAGGGGCGCAGCACCACCGGCCCGGGCGAGGTATCGCCCTCCAGCATCAGGTATTCCCCAACCGTCGCCTCCGGGGCCAGCAGGACCCGGCCGCCGAGGCCCTCGGCAAGGTGG
>JACZTQ010000004.1 GCA_022573605.1 Pseudomonadota bacterium
GCTCGACACCGGGCACGCGCTGCGCGCCGGGGCCGACCCGGCGGCGCTGGCCCGCGACCACATGGACCGGGTCGTCCATATCCACGCCAAGAACGTCCGCCCGGCGGTCGCGGCCCAGGTGTGGGAGGAGCGCCTCAGCTTTCGCGACGCGGTGCGGCGCGGGGTTTTCACCGTGCCCGGCGACCCGGCGGGTGCGGTCGATTTCGCGCCGGTGCTGCGGGCCGCCGCCGAACACGGCTATGACGGCTGGCTGGTGATCGAGGCCGAGCAGGACCCGGAGGTCCACGACCCGGTCGAATTCCAGTCGCTGGGCCTGAAATCGCTGGGCGAGATGGCGGCGCGCGCCGGGCTGACGCGGCCCGCACAGACCTTGTTGCAGGAGTGAGAGAGTGACCATCAAGATCGGATTGCTGGGGGCCGGGCGCATCGGCCTGACCCATGCCCGCTCGTTCGCCGGCATCGCGGCGGCACGCATCGCGGCGGTGTTCGACCCCGATGACGCGGCGGCGCGGGCGGCGATCGATCTTACCGGCGCGCGGCGCGCCACGGAGGCGGAGATCATCGCCGACCCGGCCATCGACGCGGTGATGATCTGCACCCCCACCGACCTGCACGCCGACCAGGTCGAGAGGGCGGCCGAGGCGGGCAAGGCGATCTTCTGCGAAAAACCGATCGATCTCGAGGTCGCCAGGGTGCGGGCCTGCCTGCAAGTGGTCGAGCGCACGGGCGCCCGGCTGATGATCGGCTTCAACCGCCGTTTCGACTCGGAATTCGTCGCGTTGCGCGCCCGGATCGAGGCTGGCGCGGTGGGCGAGGTGGAACTGGTCCAGATCACCTCGCGCGACCACGCGCCGCCGCCGATCGACTATATCCGCCGTTCGGGCGGTCTGTTCAAGGACATGATGATCCACGACCTCGACATGGCGCGGTTCCTGGTCGGCGAGGAATTCGTCGAGGTTTTCGCCACCGGTTCGGTGCTGATCGACCCGGCGATCGGGGCCGCCGGCGATGTCGATACGGCGACCGCGACGCTGAAGACCGCGAGCGGCAAGATCGTCGTCATCACCACCAACCGCCGGGCCAGCTATGGCCACGACCAGCGGTGCGAGGTGCACGGCTCGAAGGGCATGGCGTCGATCGGCAACCGGCGCGCGACGGGGGTCTCGGTCGCCGACAGCGAGGGCTACCGGAGCGAGCCGTTGCTGGCTTCCTTCATGGTCCGCTACGCCGATGCCTATCGGCGGGAACTGACCGCCTTCGTCGAGGCGCTGGCGAGCGGCGGCGCGCTGTCGCCGAGCGGCGAGGACGGCCTTCGGGCGCTGGAGTTGGCCGATGCCGCCCGGCGCTCGATGGAGACCGGCGCGGTGGTCCGCCTCGGGACCTGAAGCCGGCAGATCCCGGGACAGCCCGGTGCCGGGTTGCGACAGGCCGGGGACTTTCCTCTGCATTCCGGGAAGATAGGTGGCATGCTTGGCGTTAAGGAAATATTAGTCTTTTCCGATGCTTTCGCGCGGCGCCCGACCGGCCCGCAGGCAGATTGTGAAGTAGCATAGATGGCTATTGGTCTTGTTCTGGGCGGCGGCGCGCCAAACCTTACCCTGATGACGGGAGCCTAAATTCACAAACCAAGTGCAACGCCGGTATGGTCCGGAGTTGCGATGGGCAAGCACTATGACCAACTCGATCTTGATGATCGTATCGAGATATCCCGTCTGCATGCAGACGGGATATCTCGCCGCGCGATTGGCCGCATGATGGGCCGATCGGCTTCGACAATCGACCGCGATGCTCGGCAATCTCAACGCGCCGAGCCCGTTCGACGCCGATGGCTGGCTCGACACAAACGACAAGGTCGAGATCGACGGCGACTATATCCGGATCATCGGCCGCGAGAGCGAACTGATCAATGTCGGCGGCGAGAAGGTTCACCCGGCCGAGGTCGAGAACGTCCTGCTGGGGGCGGGCAACATTCGCGGCGCGACGGTGGCCGCCAGATCCAGCCCGGTGATGGGATCGGTGGTGGTCGCCACCGTCGCGCTGATCGAGGCCGAGGACCCGGGGGTGCTCAGGCGCCGGCTCGACCGGTTCTGCCGCGAGCGGCTTCGACGGGCTGTTGAGCTTCATGCGCGGCGAGGACATCGACCGGGTGCTCGACGTCAATCTGCGCGGCGCCATCCTGCTCACCCAGGCCTGCGTGAAAAACATGATCCGGCGCGGCGCCGGCAGCGTGGTCAACATCTCGTCGGTCAACGGGGTCAGGGGCCACAGCGGCGTCTCGCTCTACAGCGCGACCAAGGCCACGCTCGACGGCATGACGCGCAGCCTGGCGCGCGAGCTTGGCCCGAGGAACATCCGGGTCAATTCGGTCGCGCCGGGGTATTTCGAGAGCGACATGGTGAGGGACCTGCCCGAGG
The DNA here is from genome assembly GCA_022573605.1 of Pseudomonadota bacterium. Lineage (GTDB taxonomy): Bacteria > Pseudomonadota > Alphaproteobacteria > Rhodobacterales > Rhodobacteraceae > Thermohalobaculum. Next base: position 2,415 of record JACZTQ010000004.1, read on the forward strand.
AAGCGACGGCGCGCATTCGGCGGCGCACCCCGCTGGGGCGGCTGGCCCGCCAGAGCGAGATTGCCGAGGCGGTCTATTTCCTCGCCGGCCCGCAGGGCTCGTTCATCACCGGACGGGTTCTGGTCGTCGATGGGGGACTGACATGCTAGAGACCACGCCCACCAAGGCCACACCCACCAAGGCCGGTGTCGCGGAGACGGTGACAAGCACCATCGCGGCGGTGATGGCGGCGCGCGACCTCGATCCCGGCGGGATCGAGCCGCCGGCCAGGCTGAGCGAGACGCTGGGCCTGCGCTCGCTGGACCTGGCGCAGATTGTGCCGACGCTCGAGGGCGATCTGAATATCGATCCGTTCCAGACAATTCCGATCACCTCGATCCGCACCGTGGGCGATCTGACGGATGCCTATCTGGTGTCGTTGGGCCTCTCGGACCGCGCCCTGCCGGGCACTCAGGACATGGAAGCCGAGATGGCGGCGGCGAAAGCGCGCCGGCGGCGATAGGAGGGCGCGCGTGATGCCAGGTGGCGTGCCATGAAGGACGTTGAAGACCGGGGCGGGGATGATCGGCGCGGGATCGCGATCATCGGCATGGCCTGCCGGTTCCCCGGCGCCAACGACTGGCGCGAATTCTGGGCCAACCTGTGCGGCGGGATCGACAGCATCCGCCATTTCAGCGAGGCCGAGTTGCGCCGCGCCGGCATCCCCGAGAAGACCCTGAAGGGCGCCGGCTACGTCAAGGCCTCGCCGGTGATCGACGGCTTCGACCTGTTCGACGCGGGTTTTTTCGAATACTCGCCGCGCGAAGCCCGGCTGATGGACCCCCAGCAAAGGATTCTGCTGGAGGAGGCGTGGCACGCGCTGGAGGATGCCGGCCACGACCCCGGCAACCATGACGGCCGGATCGGGGGCGTTCATGGGCTCGGGCGGGGTCGTCACCAGCTATCTGCTGGCCCACAAGGCGTTGCAGGCCGGGACCACGGGCGGCATCGAGCACCTGGCCAACGACAAGGACTTCGTCAGCACCAAGCTGTCCTACAAGTTCGACCTGACCGGCCCGTCGCTCAACGTGCAGACCGCCTGCTCGACCTCGATGGTGGCGGTTCATCTGGCCTGCCAGAGCATCCTCGACGGCGAATGCGAGATGGCGCTGGCGGGGGCGGCCTCGGTGCGGGTGCCGCAGATCAGCGGCTATCTCTACCGCCAGGGCGACATCCTCTCGCCGGACGGGGCCTGCCGGGCCTACGACGCGGATGCCCGGGGCACGGTGTTCGGCAGTGGCGCCGGGGTCGTGGTGCTCAAGCATCTCGACGACGCGGTCGCCGACGGCGACCATGCCCCCGACGGGCGCAGCCTCGCCGATCATCTGCTGCGGCCGGTGCGCTTCGCCGACGGACTCAGGGAACTGGCCCGGCTCGGCTGCACTGATTTCTTGGAAATCGGCCCCGGAGGCGCCTTGCGCGGCTTCGTCGCGACCACCCTGGACGGCGGTGAAGATATCCAGGCGTATGGTCTTCTGGATGCCAAGGGGGACGATTGGGCGGTCGCCATGCAGACCCTCGGCAAGCTTTGGGAGAAGGGTTACGACGTTGACCTCAAGGAGCTTTATGCGAGCCGTGGCGGGCGGCGCTGCTCCGCGCCGGTGACCCCGTTCCAGCGCACCCGATACTGGCTGAGCGAGGAGCCCGGCGAGGCCGCGGAGGGAGAGGCGCTCCGCGGGGTCGAGCTGAAGCTGCCCGGACCGGGCCGCCATTTCCAGGCCCGATACTCGGCGGCGCGCCATCCCTGGCTGCCGGATCACCGCATCTACGGCCATGTCACCCTGCCGGTCGCCGGCGCGCTGATCGCCCTTGCCGATGCCGCCGCGCAGGCCGCCGGGGGCGAGGTCGAAATCCGCGATCTGACCTATCGTCGGGCCTGCATCTTCACTGGGAAGGAGGAGCGGCTGCTCCATATCGAGGTGCCGGACGGCCTCGCGGGCGAGCGGACGCTCGGAAATATCGCGGGTTCCTCGGCGCGCGGAGCCTGGCAGCGCCATATCGACGCCTCGGCCCGCGGCGCCGGGGACGGCGTGCCGCCAGCCGACCTCGCCGAACTGCGCCGCCAGTGCCTCGAGGCGGTCGATGCGAGCGCCTTCTATGCCGCTCTCGACCACCTCGGCCTGAACTATGGGCCGTCGTTCCGCAACGTCCGCGAGCTGTCGCTGGGGCCCGGCGCGGCGCTGGGCCGGATCGCGCTGGCGCCCGAGGCCGAAGAGGTCGATGCCTCGCCGCACCCGGCGCTGATCGCCGAACGGCCGGCGGACGTGGCCGTGCTGACAGGCGCGCTGTCGGCGGCCGGCGAGACTTGGGAATTGCTGCCGGCCGGGCGCCCGGCCGCCGAGCGTGCTGCGCTCGCCCGGCGATTTCGAGAGCAAACTGGAGGAGCGGCTGCGCGGCTTCGGCGACTATCGTGTGGGCAAGCCGGGCTACGAGCAGAGCAACGACATCGCGATGCTTCGAGGCCATGCGATCGCATCGGGGACGCCGCGCCTCGATCTGAGCGCCCATCTGATGAGCGGCGAGGCCGACGCCATCGTGCCCGCGAGCGCGGTCGCGCGCTGGGCCGGATACTTCGGCGGGCCGGTCAGGCATCATGTGATCGCGGGCGGGCATTTCTTCGCCTTCCGGGACTCCCGGGACCGGGTGCTGGACCTGTTGACGACGATCCTGCGCGCGACCGTGGTGCGGTCTTCGCGGGCATGACCGGGGCGCGATCAGGGTGTGCAAGAGGGGCGCCCACATGTGGGCAGGGTGTTAAGTAATTGATTATACATGATTTTTCAAAAACAGGATCGAATAAACAGCGCGCGCATTTTCAGGCCGGTACCAAGGCGTGTTGAATCCCTCCCTCGCTTCCCCGGCCCCTCGACGCGATCGGGGGGCCGGGGAAGCGAGGGCATAATATGATCCGTGGTATTTCCGATCCGGGACCCCCGGTATCAGCCGGCCAGTTCCTCGATCATGTGGGCGACCCTCCGGATCGGAGGGAAGTCGTGGCCCTCGGTGAACCGCGCATGGATGGAAGCGAGAAGATCGCGCGCCTCGTCGTGCTTTTCCTCCCCGCGGAGCACTGCGGCGAGATCCTCCGCGGCGCGCAATTCCGATGACAGGTGGCCCAGGTTCCGGGCCCGGCCGACCGCATGTTCGAAACATGCCCTGGCCTTTATGTTGTTGCGCTGCAACAGCGCGATCTGCCCCTCGATGCGGGAAATCTTGGGCTCCGAGCCGCGCGCGTCGTGTTCCTCCATCAGGCCGCGCGCCTCGGCGAGATGGGCGGTCGCGGCGGTAAAATCCCCGGTCCGCGCCAGGGCCAGGGCGTAGGTTGGCAACAGGGTCGTTCTGAAGACCTGGAAATTCAGTTCGGCAAGCATGTCGAGCGCCTCGCCGAATTCCGGGATCGCCTCCGCGTCCTGGCCCTCGATGACCCGCGCCATGGCTAGCGAGGCATGTCCGAGAGCGGCCCAGAGCGGCAGCCGGTTGCGTTCGCTGACCTCGATGCACTTCTCGGCGATCTCGACCCCGAGCGGCTCGATTTCCGCGGCGCAGAGGAAGCAGGCCAGATGGCCCAGCGCGTAGCCGGTGGTGTGGACGTGGTTCACCTTGTCGAGATCGAGCAGGATTTTCCGCGCCAGTTCGGCGGCGCGTTCGAAATGGCCGCTCAGGGTCAGGACGCCGGTCATGTAGCAATCGCGCGCGATCCCGACATCCTGCCCGAAGCGCGAGGCAAAACGGGCATGGGTCTCGGGGTCGTAGTGCTCGTCGACCGCCGTGAGCGCCTCGGCCGCCTCGTCGATGCGCCCCATCATCGTCAGCACCGTGCCCCGCAAGCGGTGACCGAGCGCGCGCGCCAGTTGGTCATCGACCTCGGCGCTGACCTCGCGGATGGTGTCGGCGACTTCGAGCGCGATCGGGTTGCGTCCCGGCACGTAATGCCCGGCCCAGCGCCCGTAGAGACCCTCGATCAGCAGTTCCTTGTCGCCAATCTCGCGGGCGATGCTCTCGACCTCGCCATAGGTGGCGACCGTCGACTCCGCCGCATATCCATAATGGGCGATGCGCGCCTCGCCGGCGAGCAGCAGCAGCCGGATACGCTCTCGCTGCACCGCCTCGCTGGGCTCCCGCATGGCCAGCACGCCGAGGGCTGCTTCAAGATGGGTAATGGCCTCGGCATAGGCCGGCCGGCGCAATGCTTCCTCGGCGGCGAGCCGGCCGTATTTGACTGCTTGCTTCAGGCGGCCCGCCTCGGCCGCGTGGTTGGCGAGAACCCCCGGCATGGTCGCCTCGTTTTCGCGCAGCACGTCGAAGATGCGTCCGTGGATCTCCTGGCGCCGGCGGTTGAGAAGGCTCTCGTAGGCCGCGTCGCGCACCAGGGCATGCTTGAAGATGTAGTGCCCGGTCTTGCCGCCGCGCGGAAACACCAGCTCGACCCGGCGCAGGTTATCCAGCGCCGTGGCGATCTTCTGCTGAGACATCGCCGCGACCTGGGCGAGCGGGTCGGCGTCGAACTCGCGTCCGATCACGCTGGCAATCTGGGCCACCTCCTTGACCTCCGGGAGCCTGTCGAGACGGGCCATGAGCGTGTCGTGAAGGCTCGCCGGCACGCTCATATCGCCGCTCTCCACAAGCGCCTTGGTCAATTCCTCGACGAACAGCGGCACGCCATCGGTGCGCTCTATGATCGCCGCCACGGCCGATGGCGGAAGCTTGTCGCCACCCAGACGCGCGACGATTTGCTCCACGCCGCTGCGCCCCAGCCGGTTCAGGGCGAGGGCGGTGAAATGCGGGAATGACGGGAATTCGGGCTTGTTTTCGGGGCGGCTGGTGATCAGCAGCATGACCCGCTCCCGATCGATCCGATCGATCAGGATGCTGAACAGTTCGAGCGTGGTCGGGTCGCACCAATGCGTGTCCTCGAAGAGGATGAGGACCGGCTTCTGCTTCGAGAGGCCGACAACCTGATCGACAAGCACCGTGAAGGTGACCTCGCGCCTGGCCGGTGGCGACAGGTCGATCGGTCCGTAGCGCTCCTCGAACTGGAGGCCCAGCAGATCCGCGACGATGGCGATGGAACTCTTGTCGACTTCGCCCGCCCGCAACAGCAATGCTTCGAGCCGGTCGAGATTTTCGTCGTTGGTGTGGCTATGGTCGATTCCGCTGACCGCGGTGAGCTGGTGGATGGTGGGCCATAACGCGGTATCGCGGTAATAGGGCGAGCACTGGTATCTGACCCGGATGTAGTCGTCATGCGCGAGCGAGTCGAACAGCGCCCGGCAGATCCGGGACTTCCCGATCCCGGCCTCGCCGGCCAGCATGACCGCCTGGCCCTCGCCGGCCTTGCTCAGCGACCAGCGGTCCTTCAACAGCGCCAGCTCGTGATCGCGCCCGACCATCGCGCCGATCGACGGCCCGGCCCGGGCCGCGAACCGGTCATGCGCGGGATCGCCCCCGACCACCGAGTAGATCCGGTGCTGGCCGGGCAGGCCCCGGAAGCTCTTGGCGCCAAGCGATTCGATGGTGAAGGCGCTGCCCAGCAACCGCTTGGTGCTTTCCGAGATCACCACCTGCCCGGCCTTGGCGAAGTCCTGCAACCGGGCGGCGAAGTTGGGCGTATCGCCGATCGCGGTATCCTCGTGTCCGGCCCCGCCGCCGAGCAGGTCTCCGACCACCACCAGGCCGGTGGCGATTCCGACCCGGCAGGCCAGCGGCTCGTTGACCGCCTGAACTTTCGCGATTGCATCCTTGATCGCGAGACCGGCGCCGACGGCGCGCTCGGCCGCGTCCTCGAAGGCGCGCGGCCAGCCGAAATAACACAGCACCCCGTCGCCGAGATACTGGGCGATGTGACCCTCGAAGCGGGTGGCGACGCCGGCCACCGCATTCTGGTATTCGCGGATGACCTCGCTCCATTCCTCCGGATCGAGACGGCTCGAGAGCGCGGTCGAACCGATCAGATCGACGAACATCACGGTCAGGCGGCGGCGCTCGGCGTGGGTATGATGCAGGCTCTCGGGCGACTGACCCGGATCGGCGCCGTCCCGGGCCGGGGGGGCGCTCAGTTCGGCGACGGCGCGCAGAAAACGCTTCCGGTCCCCCAGGTTCAGCCCCAGTTCCTTGAGGTCGTCGCCGGAAAGCTCGCCCAGCAGGTCCGCCGTGACGTCGTTCTCCCGGAATGCCTCGATGTGGCCGGCGCATCCGATCCGTCGCAGCCACGCTTCCAAGTCGATCATTCCAGCCTGGCCTCCCCCGGTATCGATTTACATCTTGGCGGCGGGTTAGCCATTTTGCAACTCTTGCGATCGATATCGGGAACGATTCACCAGCGGTTCACGGTTTCTTTCCCCCTTTCGGGCTATGGTCTTAGCGCGGCCCGCCTGGGCCGTAGCCGAGGGCGCTACCGGCCCAGGCTGGGGCACGGGGTGCCCTCCTGCAACATCACAACAAAAACAACAGTTGCATGGCGCCGGAGGCGGAGCCGAGAGGTTCCGGTGACGGCCCGAAAGGGGGCAATATGACAGCCGAACTGGCAGGCAAGGCTGCTGTCGAGGGGTTCTGGGTGACCCTCGGGAAGCTGAGAGAGCAATGGCTGCTGCTGGTGTTTCTGACCGGAGCGCTGCTCTGGGCGCGCGACACCTATCACGAGTTCGTCAAACTTCCATCGCTGGTACGCCAGCAGATGGCCGGACTCGCGACGCTGGAGGCCACGGTGACGCGGCTCGAGGCGGAGGTGGTGCGGCGTCCGAGGCAAGACCATTCGCCGGTGCTGGGATTTCCCGGCGCCAAGCATGGCATCGATGACGGGGCGGCGGGGGCGTGGACCACGCTGCACTGGCGCCCCGTGGAGCGGCTGCGCGACGACTGCGTGGCCAGCGCCATCGATGCCTGGATGGTCGACCGCAACGGGCAGTGGTTCTCGGTCGAGACCGCGGTGGCGCCGATGCCGGCGCTTGAGGGCGAGGCCGACCTGGCATTCGGGGTGAGGGTCCATCCACAGATGGACCGGGGGCGTGCCCGGGTTCTGGTCCAGATCACCTTTGATTGCGGGACCCACCGTCAGGTGGAGACCGCGCCCTGGCTGCAGTTCCGCGTGCTCGACGACTGAACGCGCGGCGGCCTGACCAACGACTGGCGGACCGGCCTGGCCGGTCCGCCCTTTTTCATTCTGGTTTCATTCTGGCAAAGCCATGTGGTGGCGAGCGGCGATTTTTGGAATATTCGTCAGACACCGTTGCCAATTCGTCGGTTTCAGCCGTTTTTTGGCCGCAACAGGGGCTTGTGCCGTGGCGATAATTTGTGCTTACGTCAACCCGGACAGGGAACACAAAACATGCCGCAAGGCAGGGAGTAGGTATGGCGGCCGGTTCCGGTGACGACGTTTTCGTCGAATTCGAAGGCGTCCAGAAAAGCTATGACGGCGTGATCCTGGTGGTCAAGGATCTCAATCTGGCGATCCGCCGGGGCGAGTTCGTGACCATGCTCGGGCCGTCGGGCTCGGGCAAGACCACCTGCCTGTTGATGCTGGCCGGGTTCGAGACCGCGACCCATGGCAACATCAAGCTGGGCGGGGTCTCGATCAACAACATCCCGCCGCACAAGCGCAACATCGGCATGGTGTTCCAGAATTACGCGCTGTTCCCGCACATGACGGTGGGCGAGAACCTGGCCTTCCCGCTGGAGGTGCGCAAGCTCGGCAAGGCCGAGATCGAGCAGAAGGTCACGCGCGTCCTCGACATGGTGCAGATGGGCGGCTTCAAGAGCCGCCGCCCGTCCCAGCTCTCGGGCGGCCAGCAGCAGCGCATCGCGCTGGCCCGCGCGCTGGTGTTCGAAGCCGAGCTTATCCTGATGGACGAGCCGCTGGGCGCGCTCGACAAGCAGCTCCGCGAGCAAATGCAGTACGAGATCAAGCATATCCACGAGAGCCTCGGCATCACCGTGGTCTATGTCACCCATGACCAGTCCGAGGCCCTGACCATGTCGGACCGGATCGCCGTCTTCGACGATGGCGTGATCCAGCAGCTGGCCGATCCGGCGACGCTCTACGAGCGGCCGGAGAACGCCTTCGTGGCCCGGTTCATCGGCGAGAACAACACACTCGGCGGCAAGGTCACCGGGATGAACGGCGTGAACGCCACGGTCCAGCTTGACGGTGGACCGACCGTGCAGGCGCTGGCGGTCAACTGCGGTGCGGTCGGCAACCGCACGATGTTGTCGGTGCGGCCCGAGCGGATCCTGATCGGCGACGCGTCGGCGCCGAACGTGCTGGAAGCGCGGGTTGTCGAACTGATCTATCTGGGAGACCACATCCGCTGCCGGATGGAGGTGGCGGGCGACGACAGTTTCATCGTCAAGGTGCCGAACAGCCATGCCCATGCGGCGCTCAATATCGGTGAAGTCACGCCGATCGGCTGGGTCACCGAGGACTGCCGCGCGTTGGACGCGGTATAATCGTATTCGAGCCGTCAGGACCCGAGGCGGCTCGGTCAAATCTCACTTCGGGTGAAACTACAGGGAGAATGACCATGAACCTCAAATCCATCCTGATCGGCGCGGTCAGCGCGATCGCCGTCGCGGGGGCCGCCCAGGCGGGCACGATCACCGTCGTCTCGTGGGGCGGCGCCTATACCAAGAGCCAGGTCGAGGCCTACCACAAGCCGTGGATGGTCGCGACCGGCAACCAGATCATCTCCGAGGACTACAACGGCGGCCTGGCCGAGGTGAAGGCCCAGGTCGAGGCCGGCAACGTGATCTGGGATCTGGTCGATGTCGAGCTGTCGGACGTGGTGCTCGGCTGCGACGAGGGCCTGCTGGAGACGATCGACGCCTCGATCCTGCCGCCAGCCCCCGACGGCACGCCCGCAGTCGACGATTTCATCGACGGCGCGATCCATGAATGCGCGGTGGCGACCATCGTCTGGTCGACCATCTTCGCCTATGACACCACCAAGATCTCCGGCGTGAGCACGATCCAGGACTTCTTCGACCTGACCAAGTTCCCGGGCAAACGCGGCATGAAAAAACAACCGAAAGCGAACCTCGAGATGGCGCTGGCCGCGGACGGTGTTCCGGCCGACCAGATCTACGCGGTGCTGTCGACGCCAGAGGGCCTCGACCGGGCCTTCGCCAAGCTCGACACCATCAAGGACAGCGTGGTCTGGTGGGAAGCTGGCGCCCAGCCGCCGCAGCTTCTGGCCGACGGCGAGGTGGTGATGACCACCGCCTATAACGGCCGTATCTTCAATGCCTTCGCGGCCGAGGACAAGCCGTTCGCCATCGTTTGGGATGCGCAGATCACCGACTTCGATCTGTGGGTGATCCCGAAGGGCGCGCCGAACAAGGAACTGGCCCTGGAGTTCATCGTCTTCTCGACCGACACCCAGCGGCTGGCGGACCAGGCGTCGTGGATCTCCTACGGGCCGGCGCGCAAGTCGTCCGGGCCGCTGATCGGTTCCTATGCGACCAAGCCGGATCTGCTGATGGCCCCGCACATGCCGACCGACCCGGAGAACTTCAAGACCGCGATCGCGAACGACTTCGAGTTCTGGGCCGACAATGCGGACGAGTTGAACGAGCGCTTCAACGCCTGGCTGGCCAACTGAGCCGGGCATCGGGCCGTCCCGCCCGGGGCGGCCCACCCCCTCCTCTCATCAATGTTCGCGGACAGGGCAGGGCATGACGGACGCAACCTCCAAGGGGCCGCTGACCACCGCCGACGGCACGCCGCTCAAGCGCAAGCTGGAGCAGGCAATGTTCGCCAGCCGCCTGCGCGCCTTCGGCCTGGTCGCCCCGCTGCTGGCCTTCATCCTGGCCGTCTTCGTTGTTCCGATCACGGTTTTCATGGTCCGGGGGTTCCATAACCCGACCTACGAAACCTACATGCCGAAGAGCACCGAGTTGCTGCTGGAGTGGGACGGCGTCTCCGAGCCGACCGAGGAGATGGCCGCCGCCATGGTCGCCGACCTGATCCAGGCGCGTGCCGACAAGACCATCGGCCGGGCCGCGACGCGGGTGAACCAGGAGTATTCCGGCACCCGCTCGATGTTCACCAGGACGGCGCGCAAGGCGGCGAAGATGGAAGCCCCGTTCATGGCGGCGCTGGTCAAGGCGCACAAGAACTGGGGCAAGCCCGAGGTCTGGCAGGCGATCAAGGTGGCGGCGACATCCTGGACGCCGGCCTATTTCCTCGCCGCGCTCGATCTGAAATACAAGGGCGACGGGTCGGTGGTGTGGCAGGTCGAGGAGCGCCAGATCCATATCACGCTGTTCCTGCGCACCATGGAGATTTCGCTGATCGTGACCCTGTCCTGTTTCGCGCTGGGCTTTCCGGTGGCCTGGCTGCTGGCCAACCTCAAGGTGCGCACCGCGAACCTGTTGATGATCCTGGTGCTGCTGCCGTTCTGGACCTCGATCCTGGTGCGCACCACGGCCTGGATCGCCATGCTTCAGGGGCAGGGGGTGGTGAACGACCTGATGGCCTTCTCGGGGCTGAACCAGGTGATCCTGCAATTCATGCTGCTGTTCAGGGATTACGGCGATCTCAAGCTCGCCAGCCTGTGCAGCAACGACGTGAACGGGGTGCTGGCCACCGGCGAGGCGACCCTGCAAACCCTGTCGGCGCAGGCCGCCGATGCGCAGACCACGTGCGCCGCCGAGATGGTGCGGATCTACTCGGCCTCCGGTCTGGAGGCGGCCGTCGCCCAGGCCGGGGCGTTGAAGGCCGAGGCGCTGCGATGGGGCTATGGCGACGAGCGGTTCTCGATGATCTACAACAAGACCGGCACCCTGGTGGCGATGACCCACATCCTGCTGCCGTTCATGATATTGCCGCTGTATTCGGTGATGAAGACCATCCCGCCGGCCTATCTGCGCGCCGCCAAGAGCCTGGGCGCGACCAACTGGACCGCCTTCTGGCGGGTCTATTTCCCGCAGACCGTGCCCGGCATCGGCGCCGGCTCGATGCTCGTGTTCATCCTGGCGATCGGCTACTACATCACCCCGGCGCTGGTCGGCGGGCAGGACGGCCAGATGATTTCGAACTTCATCGACTTCCACATGCGCAAGTCGCTGAACTGGTCGCTGGCGGCGGCGCTGGGCGGCGTGCTGCTGATCATCGTGATGTTCCTCTACTGGCTCTACGACCGGGTCGTGGGCATCGACAACATGAAGTTTGGGTGAGGCGATGTCCGGACTGCCGCCCTATGCGACCACCGGCCAGCGGATCTGGTACTACGCCTTCCGGGTGATCTGCGGGCTGATCTTCGTCTTTCTGATCGCGCCGATCCTGGTGATCGTGCCGCTGAGCTTCAACCAGCAGCCCTATTTCAGTTTCACCAACGAGATGCTGACCCTTCAGGCCGACGCCTACAGCACCCGCTGGTACTGGGACATCCTGAAGAACGGCATGGCCGCGCCGGAGGCCATCGAAGGCTGGTGGGCCGACATGTGGCAGAACGCGCAGTGGATCCGCGCGGTCAAGAACAGCTTCTTCATCGGCATCCTCGCGACCATCCTGGCGACGTCGATGGGAACGCTCGCCGCAGTCGGCCTCAGCCGGTCCGAGATGCCGTACTCGAAGCTGATCATGTCGATCCTGATCTCGCCGATGATCGTGCCCCTGGTGATCACCGGCGCCTCGATGTTCTATTTCTTCAGCTACGACTTCAACCCGATGAACTGGTTTGCCGAGGGTGAGACCGCGGCGGAAGACAAGTGGCAGATTGCCTTCACCTATGGCGGTCTGATCATCGCCCATGCGGCGCTCGGCACGCCGTTCGTGATCATCACGGTGACGGCGACGCTGGTGGGTTTCGACAAGTCGCTGGTGCAGGCCGCGAACTCGCTCGGGGCCGACCCGCTGCGGACCTTCTTCAAGGTGCAGATGCCGCTGATCCTGCCCGGCGTGATCTCGGGCGCGCTGTTCGCCTTCATCACCTCGTTCGACGAGGTGGTGGTGGTGTTGCAGATGGCCACCGCCCAGCAGCGCACCATTCCGCGGCAGATGTTCTCCGGCATCCGGGAGCAGATCTCGCCCACCATCCTGGCGGTGGCGACGATTCTGGTGATCATCTCGATCGGCCTCCTGACCGTGCTCGAACTGCTCCGCCGGCGCTCCGAGCGGTTGCGCGGGTTGTCGCCGGGATGATCCACTGGCGGCTGGCGGGGCTGGCGGGGCTGGCGCTGCTGCTGGCAACGCTTGGCGCGGCGCCCGCCGCCGCCTGCCCGGCGCCGTCGGACACGCTGCTGTTCCACAGTTGCTGGGGGCGGGGGCGCCTCGCGGTGGCTCTGCTGCCCGAGGACCTGCCCTTGCCCGAAGCCGCGCCGCTTGGGCACCGTCTGGTGGTGACCGGCGCCTATACCGCCCGCGACAGCCGGGGCGACGGGTTGGCCAAACCGGTGGGGCTGTTCGTCCATCGCGGCGCGGTTATCAACCCAAATCTCGGGCGCATGGACGGGGTGCTGCTGGTCGATCCCGCCGATGGCGCGCCCGAGTTGCATCACCGGGAGCGGTTGGCGCTCGGCGGGCGCGACTATGACCTGACGGTGCTCGACCAGCGCCGCGCCTTCCTCGCCGAGGCGTCGGTGCGCGGGCTCTCGGTCTTGCAAAGCCATTTGCTGATCGTCGATGGCCGGGTCGATGTCCGCCCGCGGGAGGACGCGCCGGGGTTCATCCGGCGGCTGCTGTTTGTCGATGCCGAGGGCTTCGGGCTCTACCAGACCCGTTGGCCGGAGACCCTGCACGACGCGGCCAGGCAGCTTGCCTCGGCGCTGGCGCCCCGGATGGCGCTGAACCTGGACATGGGCTCCTACGACTACTGCCAGCGGGCGGAGGAGGGTGTCGAGGATGGTTGCGGGCGGCTGGAGCGCGACGACACCGGGAAACTGTCGAATCTGCTGGTGCTGACCTTGGAATGAACCTCCGCTTGCATTTGCACGCGGTTCCGCGAATCCTTACATTGGAGCACAAGGAGGATCGGCAATGTTTCCGGTGGTGATGCGGTTTGCCATCCTGATGGCGGTGCTGAGCGCGATCTATATCGCGCTCGGCTGGTATATGCGCTGGGACCGGACCCGGCGGCTGAACGATGAACACGCCGGCGGCCAGGGCGGGGCGCTGACCCGCGAGGACTATGTCGCCAAGGGGCTGGCGAAATACCACCGGTCATGGGAGCGCAAGCTGTTGCTCGGCATCTTCATTCTGCCGATCCTGGCCGCGCTTGGCCTTGCCCTGGTGGCGAATTACGGTTGAGCGCGATGTTTTTCTCCCGCCTTCGAGCGCTGGCCGGCATCGCCGCCTTGCTCCTGACCGCCGGCTTCCTGCATTACAGCCTGCCGTCGCGCGACGTGGTGCGCATCGTCGGCACCGACGTGGTGCGCCAGGATGTCGAGCGCCGCGACGCCGAGGGCAACCGGGTGACCGTGACCCGCGATGTCCGGTTCATCTACGCCAAATCTCCCGGCGGTGGCGACCGGGTCTATCGCAACGAGGACACCGGCTGGGGCTGGCCGCCCTATTTCAAGTTCGACACCGCCGATCTGGCCGCCCAGGCGACCGATCGGGTCTCGACCGCCGGGGCGCCGGACTGGGTTGTGATGCGCCATTACGGCTGGCGCATCCCGGTCTTGTCGATGTTCCCCAATGCGCTGTCGATCCGGTCCGCCTCGGGGCCGGACGACAACCCGTGGCCTTGGTTCAATATCATCTTCGTCACCCTGCTGGTGCTGAGCGTGCTGATCGTCCGGCGGGTGCTGATCCTGCTGTTCCGGCGCCATGTCGACCCGGTGATCGAGGAGATCGACCGTGAATTCGACCAGCGCGCCGGCGCCGTCGCCGGGCGTTACCGCCAGGCGCGGCGCTGGGTCCGGCAGCGCTTCGGGGTGTAGCTCTGATCGTTCACGAACAGCGGTGGAACTGGCCGCGATAGCGCACCGCCCGGTCGGCCACCTGGGTCGCCGTCTGTTTCAGCCAGCCCTTGTTCCGCCAGCCACCCCGCCGGAAGCCGGCATGGCCCTCGTGGTAGGCCAGGTAGTGGCTGAAGGCGTCATGCATGCGGATGCCGTTCGAGACCATTGTCTTGGCCATGTACCAGCCGACGAAATCGGCCGCATCGTTGAAATCGTCGCGGTCGGCGCCACGGTTGCCGGTCTCGCGCCGATACCAGTCCCAGGTGCTGTCGATCGCCTGGGCGTAGCCGTAGGCCGACGAGGCGCGGCCCCACGGGATGATGCCCAGCGCGTAGGTCTTGCGCGGCCGGGCCTCGGCCCTGAAGTTCGATTCCTTCCAGATGATCGCCATCTGGACCTCGACCGGGGCGCCCCAGCGGATCGCCGAGTCGACAACCGCTTCACGCCAGGCCGGGCGTTCGGCGAAAATGGTGCAGATGTCGTCCTGGACGCTGGGCGGGCCTGACGGCGACGACGAGCACGAGCCAACCGCCAGCGCCACCAGGATGGCGCCCGTCAAAGGCCTGACGTTGAAGATCCACTGCTCGATTTTTATCATTACCAGCAGGATAGCAGAAAAACTTCCAGTACGGGAACAGGTTTTTTGCCGCCGCGCCGGCGCCGGCGGCCGCGCCGGGGAAATTCACTATGCGCCGCGATATGGACAGTGTGCTAAGATCACGATACTAGGCTCCGCGTCCAGCCTTCGGAAAAGGGAATCGCAATCGTGCTTCGTGCGCAGGCGAAATTCAGGATCGGTCAGATCGTCAAGCATCGCATTCACCCCTTCCGGGGGGTGATCTTCGATGTCGATCCGACCTTCGCCAACACCGAGGAGTGGTGGCAGTCGATCCCGGAGGAACTGCGGCCACGCCGGGAGCAGCCGTTCTATCACCTGTTCGCCGAGAACGAGACCAGCTACTACGTCGCCTATGTCTCGGAGCAGAACCTGCTGCCCGATATCTCGGGCGAGCCGGTGGAGCATCCGGACGTGCCCGACTACTTCTCGGAGCTCGACGGCGACCACTACACGGTTCCGCCCGACCAGCACCACTGACGGCACCACTGACGGCACCACTGGGCGCGGGCGCCGCCGGCGCCGTCATTCCTGCCTCGATACCGCGGCGCGACGCCGTCCTTGCGCGGCCCGGCTAACGGTCCGGCGCCGCGGTGCGGGGTGGGGGGAATCGCGCGGCGCCGGACCGCCCGCGGGAGAGGTCAACCTGAAGCTGTATCAAGACGATACAGTGAGCGAAAAATGGCGATGCGGTGAAAAAATGCCAGCCGCGGCGGGCTTGCATTAGAGGCTTGCAATCATTGCGAATCAAATGGCATCCTCGGGGCATGAGCTTCGAGCGGATCTTCACCAGCCTCGGCGTCGCCCGCCCCGCCGATCTGATGTTCAACCGGCGCGAGCTCTCGATGATCCTCAATGTCTATGGCCGCATGGTCGCCGCCGGCGAGTGGCGCGACTATGCCATCGACCACCGGCACGACCGGGCGGTGTTCTCGATTTTCCGGGGCTCGGCGGAATATCCACTCTACCGGGTCGAGAAGGCGCGCGGCGACGGCAAGCAGCCGGGCTATTCGGTCGTCGGCATGGACGGGCGCATCCTGCAACGCGGCCGCGACCTGCGCCAGGTGCTCCGGGTGCTGGAGCGCAAGCTGATCCGGCTGGTGGTGGATTGAGAATGGTGGACAATCATGTCCACCGTTGAGATAGAGCAAATTCCACCCAGGCAGAACCACGTCATGCTCGTGCTTGACACGGGCATCCAGGTCTTGAGCGGTTGATGAAGAGGCTGGATTGCCGGGTCAAGCCCGGCAATGACGACGTGGATGGCGGCTCTGCCTGAGTGGAACTTGACCTAGCGCCGCCGCCGCTCCCTGCGGGCGGTCTTGGCGCGGGCGATGCGGGCGCGGCCGAGCTTGCGCTTCGGGGTGCCCTGGCTGCGCTGGCGCCAGCTTGGCGCACGGCGCTTCTCGCCCTCCAGCGACAACAACTCCAGGATCAGGCCGCCGGTAACCGGGGCGGCCTCGACCAGCCGCACGGTGACCCGCTGGCCGAGGCCGAGCACCAGGCCGGTCTCCTCGCCGCGCAGGGTCTGGCTGGCGGCGTCGTGGCGGAAATACTCGCGCCCCAGCGTCGAGACCGGGATCAGCCCGTCGGCGCCGGTCTGGTCGAGCTTCACGAACAGCCCGAAGCGGGCGACGCCGGCAATGCGCCCGCCGAACTCGGCCCCCGCCCGCTCGGCCAGATAGGCCGCCAGGTAGCGGTCCACGGTGTCGCGTTCGGCCTCCATCGAGCGCCGCTCGGTCATCGAGACATGCTCGGCGGTCTCGCCCAGGCGGTCGGCCTCGTCCGGCGTCTGGCCGCCCTCGCCGAGCCCCAGCGCGGCGATCAGCGCCCGGTGGACCACGAGGTCGGCGTAGCGCCGGATCGGCGAGGTGAAATGGGCGTAGCGGCGCAGATGCAGGCCGAAATGGGCGAAATTCTCGGGGGCGTAATAGGCCCGGGTCTGCGCCCGCAGGACCGAGAGGTTGACCATCTCGGCGCTGTCCGTCCCGCGCGCCTTGTGCAGCAGGTCGTTGAGGTGGCGGGTGGTCAGCACCTGGCCCTTGGCCAGGGTCAGCCCGACCGAGCCGACGATCTCGCGCAGCGCCTCGAGCTTTTCCGGGTTCGGCTCCTCGTGGACCCGGTAGAGCAGGGGGCGGCGGCGGCCCTCCAGGGTCTCGGCGGCGGCGACATTGGCGAGGATCATGAACTCCTCGATCAATCGGTGGGCGTCGAGTCGCTCGCGGATGCGGACCGCGGTGACAGTGCCGTCGGCATCGAGTTCGATCTTGCGCTCGGGCAGGTCGAGGTCGAGCGGCTGGCGCCGCTCGCGCGCCGCCGCCACCGCCCGGTAGGCGTTGAACAGCGGGCGGATCACGGGGTCGAGAAGCGGCCTGGTGGTCTCGTCCGGCGCGCCGTCCTCGGCCGCCTGGACCTGCTGGTAGGAGAGCGAGGCGGCGGAGCGCATCAGCCCGCGGCTGAAGCGGTGGCCGATCTTGTCGCCGGCGGCGTTCAGCACCAGGCGCAGCGCCAGGCAAGGCCGGTCGGCGCCCTCGTGCAGCGAACAGAGATCGGCCGACAGCGCTTCGGGCAGCATCGGCGCCACCCGGTCGGGGAAATAGGTCGAGTTGCCGCGCTTGCGCGCCTCGCGGTCCAGCTCGGTGCCCGGGCGCACATACCAGGCGACATCGGCGATGGCGACCCAGACCACCCAGCCGCCGGGGTTCGCGGCGTCGTCGTCCGGAAAGGCCGCAACCGCGTCGTCGTGGTCGCGGGCATCCGCCGGGTCGATGGTGACCAGGGGCAGATCGCGCAGATCCTCGCCATGGCCGGACGGGACGGGTTTTGCCGCCCCGGCCTCGTCCAGCACCGGCTGGGGGAACGCATAGGCGATGCCGTGCTCGTGGATCGCGATCAGCGAGACCTGGCGCGGCGCGCTCGCGTCGCCGAGGCGGGCGACGATGCGGCCCTGGCGCAGGGTCATCCGGGGCCCGGCCACCGCTTCGGCCTCGACCAGTTCGCCGTCGCGGGCGTTGGCGGTTGCGCTGGCGGCGACCAGCCAGTCCTTGCCGGCCTTCTTGTCGACCGGCGCCACCCGGCCGCCCTGCGCGCCGGCCCGGAATATGCCCAGCATCCGGCGCGTCCCGGCGCCGAGGCGCTTGATCAGCCGGGCCTCGTAGCTCGGCCCGTTCTCGCCCTCGACCGGATGCAGCTTGGCCAGGAAGCGGTCGCCCGCGCCGAGTGCGGGATCGCCCTTGCGCGGCAGGTAGAGGATGGACGGCGGTTCGTGTTCTTCCTCCCAGCCGGCCGGGCGGGCGAAGATGTCGCCGTCGCGATCCGGCTCGCCGGCGACCAGCACGCCGACCGGCGGCAGGCGCCCGGCGGGGCCGGGCCGGCGCCGACGGCGGCTGACATGGCCCTCGTCCTCGAGCTCGCGCAGGATGCGTTTCAACTCGACCCGGTCGCCGCCCTTGATGCCGAAAGCGCGCGCAATCTCGCGCTTGCCCGTGCTCTTCGGGTTGTCGCGGATCCAGTCGAGAATCTCGTCCCTGGTGGGGAAATGCCTCATGGGCCCGGCTTTAGCATGGGCCCGGCCCGTGGTCATGCGCGAAAATTCAGCGCCGCAACAGATCGGTGAAGAACGACTCGATCTCGAACGTGGCGGAGATGTCCAGGCTGGTGCGCCCGAGCAGTTTCCGCACCCAGCGGTGGTTCTTGTTGCCGGGCCAGGTATGGCCGCCGCCATCGATGATATACTGGAACAGCGGTTGGGCGCAGCCGCGATAGGCGTGCAGCCGGACCCGGGTGCCGTCGCCCGGGAAATGATCGGTGATGGCGATCTCCTCCCAGGCGCCGCAGCGGTTGCGCAAGGCGTAGCGCGCCAGGGTTTCGCCGGCTGACAGCACGCTGCCCCGGTCCGCTTTCGAGGGCAGGGTAATAGGGCCACCGGCGAACGGTATCAGCGGGTCGTCGGCGCTCTGGATGAACAACAGCGGCACCGGCGGGCCATCGGGGCACTCCATGCCGACGGGCTGGTTCATGATCACCACCGCAGCGCCCGCGACCAGTTCCGGCGCCTGGCAGATCACCCGGAGCGTCATCGCGCCGCCATTCGAGACGCCGGTGAAGAACACCCGGGCGGGGTCGATCAGGCCCTCGGCGGCCAGCCGGTCGAGGATCGCGCGCAGAAAGCCCAGGTCGTCGGCCCGGTGCAGGGGTTTGCCGTCGGCGCCGGTCCGGCCGTCGTTCCATTCGCGGTTGATCCCCTCGGGATAGATCTCGACCCAGCCGCGCTCGTGCAGCGCGAACCGGGTGAGCCGGCGCATCTGGTTCGGGTTCGAGCCGGCGCCATGCAGCACCACGATGGCCGGGGCGGGGCGGGGTCCCGCGGGGTACTCGACATAGAAACGCCGGGTCTCGCCGTCGTGCACGATCTCGATCTTGCCCGCCGCCGCCGCGGGCAAGGCGAGAGACATCAGCAACAAGGCCGCGAGGAGCAAACGCATCCGAATTTCCCTTGTCTGCCCTTTCGATACCAGATCGCACGCCGGTTCCGGCTATTTTTTCTTCTTCTTCGCCTTGCGCTTCGCTTCCACCAGGTCCAGCGCCGCCTCCAGGGTCAGGGCGTCCTTGTCGGTGCCCTTGGGCAGGGTGGCGTTGATCCTGTCCCATTTGACGTATGGGCCGTAGCGCCCGTCCATCAGGTTGACGGCACCCCCCTCCGGGTGCTCGCCCAAGGCGCGCAGCGGCTTTTGCGCCGCGCCGCGCCCGGGCCCGCGCCGCGCCTTCTGGGCGATCAGTTCGACCGCGCGGTTCATGCCCACGCTCAGCACATCGTCGCCCGCGGTCAGGCTGGCGAAGGTCCGGCCATGCTTCACGTAGGGGCCGTAACGGCCGATGCCGGCCTCGAGCGGCTCACCGTCGTCGGGGTGCGGACCGATCAGGCGCGGCAGCGACAGCAGGGCCACCGCGCGCTCGAGATCGAGCTCCATGCCCTTCGGAATCGACGAGCGTTGCGGTTTTTCGGTCGCGCCCGCGACCTGCTCGCCAAGCTGGATATAGGGCCCGAAGCGGCCGTTGCGCAGGGTCACCGGCTGGCCCTCGTGCTGGCCCAGCAGCCGGCCTTCGCCGTTGTCGCCCCTGGCCACGCCGCCGAGCGGGCGGGTGTAGCGGCATTCGGGATAGGCCGAGCAGCCGATGAAGGCGCCGCCCGAGCGCGCCGTCTTCAGCGCCAGCCGCCCGGCGCCGCAGGTCGGGCAGAGGCGCGGGTCGCCGCCGTCGCCGGGGTCCGGGAACAGATGCGGCGCCAGCACCTCGTCGATCTTCTCCAGCACCTCGCCGATACGCAGCTCGGCGGTGTCGGCGACGGCGGCGGAGAAGTCCTTCCAGAACCGGCCGAGCACGCTCTTCCACTCGATCCGGCCGCCGGAGATGTCGTCCAGTTCCTGCTCCAGCTTGGCGGTGAAGTCGTAGGAGACATAGCGTTTGAAGTAGGTCTCCAGGAAGGCCGTCACCAGCCGGCCCTTGTCCTCCGGATGCAGGCGGTTCTTCTCCTTGCGGACATATTCGCGGTCCTGGATCGTGGTGATGATCGAGGCGTAGGTCGAGGGCCGGCCGATGCCGAGCTCCTCGAGCCGCTTGACCAGCGTCGCCTCGGTGTAGCGCGGCGGCGGCTGGGTGAAATGCTGCTCCGGCGTGACCGCCTTCCGGTCCAGCGCCGCGCCCTCGGGGATCGCCGGCAGGCGGCGCTCCTCGTCGTCGGCAACGCTGTCGTCGCGGCCTTCCTCGTAGACCCGCAGGAAGCCGTCGAAGGTGACCACCTGGCCGGTCGCGCGCAGGCCCACGGTGGCGCCGGCATCGCCGATCTCGACCGTGGTGCGCTGGAACCGGGCCGTCGCCATCTGGCTCGCCAGGGCGCGCTTCCAGACCAGTTCGTAGAGCCGGGCCTGGTCCGATTCCAGCGACAGATCGCCGGGCGCCGCCGGCATCCGGGTCGGGCGGATGCATTCATGGGCTTCCTGGGCGTTCTTGGCCTTGGTCTTGTAGATGCGCGGGCTGGAGGGCAGGTAGCGCTCGCCATAGCGGGTGCGGATCGCGTCGCGCGCCGCCTGCACCCCCTCGGGCGCCATGTCGATCCCGTCGGTGCGCATGTAGGTGATGTGCCCGGCCTCGTAGAGCCGCTGGGCCGTGCGCATGGTCCGCACCGCCCCGAAGCCGAACTTGCGCGAGGCTTCCTGTTGCAGGGTCGAGGTCATGAACGGCGGGTAGGGGTTGCGGCTGGCCGGCTTGGCCTCGACCGCGAGGACGCTCAGCGCCACCGCCTCGATGGCGGCGACCGCGGCCTCGGCTGTTGTCTGATCGGCGAGGTCGAAGCGGTCCAGCCTGGCGCCATCGAGCGCGGTCAGCCGGGCCTCGAAGCTGTCCCCCGCCGGGGTCGTCAGGATCGCCTTGACCGACCAGTATTCGCGGGTGCGGAAGGCTTCGATCTCCATCTCGCGCTCGACCACCAGGCGCAGCGTTACCGATTGCACCCGCCCGGCCGAGCGGGCGCCCGGCAATTTGCGCCACAGCACCGGCGACAGGGTGAAGCCGACCAGATAGTCCAGCGCCCGGCGCGCCAGATAGGCCTCGACCAGTTCCATGTCGATGTCGCGCGGATGCGCCATCGCCTCGGTGACGGCGCGCCGCGTGACGGCGTTGAAAACGACCCGCCGGACCTCGGTGCTCGGCTTCACCGCGCGCCGCTTGCGCAGCGCCTCGAGCAGGTGCCACGAGATCGCCTCGCCCTCGCGGTCCGGGTCGGTGGCGAGGATCAGTTGGTCGTCGTGCTTCAGCGCCTCGGCGATGGCGCTGATGTGTTTTCTGGATTTCGGATCGACCTCCCAGGTCATTTCGAACCCGTTGGCGGGATCGACCGAGCCGTCCTTGGCGGGCAGGTCGCGGACATGACCGAAGGAGGCCAGCACCGTGTAGCCCTGCCCCAGATAGCCGTTGATGGTCTTGGCCTTGGCCGGGGATTCGACGACGACAACGGCCATGGGTTTCTCCTCGACGGCGCCGGGAGGGGCGCGGAGCGAGAACATGGTTCAGGCGGAAGCGCCTGTCAACACGGGGTCCGGGAGTGGGTCTCGAAAGCCGGCCGGCCTCCGCCCCGCCGGGCTGGCCTGCATTCCGGGCGGGTTCGCCCTGTCAGCACCGCCGCGCCCGGCGGCGCCGTCACGGCCCTCTCCCCCGACCCCTCTCCCCGAGGGAGAGGGGGGCGCAAACGGTGGGGACAGTGCCTCCCCCACTCCCATCAGGGAGGGGGAGTGCCTTGTCGCCAACGGGCTTTGGCGGCGGCGGCGGTCAGTTCTCCGGGCCGGCGCTGGCCATCATCCCTCCGGGCAGCAGCTCGATCCGGCCGGCGAGATCAAGCTCCAGAACCGCCAGCGAGAACTCCGCCGGGGAAGCGCCGCATTGGCGGGCGATCTCGTCGAGCTCGACCGGGTGCGCGCCGAGCAGACGGAGGATCTGCTCCGCCAGCGCCGCCCCGGCGCGGTCGTCGCCGTCGAAATCGTCGATGGCCTCGAAGCCGGCCGCGTAGTCGTCATCGCCGAAGGCGTCGTCGTCGTACAGGAATTTGCGCCCGGGCTCGGCCAGGGCGAGGGTGCGCGGGCCGGCAAGCGCATCGAACACGTCCTCGGCATTGCGGATCAGGGCGGCGCCGTCGCGGATGAACTGGTTGCAGCCGCCGGCGCGCGGGTCCTCCGGCGCGCCGGGGCAGGCCATCGCCTCGCGGCCCTGCTCCAGCGCGTAGCGCGCGGTGATCAGGGAGCCCGAGCGAATCGCCGCCTCGATCAGCACGACGCCGCGCGCCAGCCCGGAGATCAGCCGGTTGCGGCGCGGGAAGTGGCGGCTGGTCGGCGCCATGCCCATGGGACATTCCGAGACCAGCACGCCGGTCTCGGCGATACGCGCGGCCAGTTGCTCGTGCTCGGGAGGATAGATGCGATCGACGCCGCCGGCCATGACGGCGACGGTGCCGGTCGCCATGGCGGCCTCGTGGGCCGCCGCGTCGATGCCGCGCGCCAGACCCGAGACGATCACCTGCCCGGCCTCGCCGAGGGCGCGCGACAGGTTGCGCGCGGTGCGCAGCCCCAGCGCCGAGGCGTTGCGCGCCCCGACGATGGCGACAGCGTCGCGCCCGAGAATCCCGGCCGGGCCAACCGCCCACAGCACCGGCGGCGGCAGGCCGATCTCGGCCAGAAGTGGCGGATAGCCGGCCTCGCCGAACAGGATCATCATCGCCCCGGCGGCTTGCCCGGCCTCGATCTCCGCCTCGGCCTCGGCTTGCGGGCAGGGCACATAGTCGCTCTTGCCGCCGGCGTCCGCCAGCGACGGCAGCGCCTCCAGCGCCCGCTCCGCATTGCCGAAGCGGCGCAGCAGGTAGGCATAGGTTCGCGGTCCGACATTGACGCTGCGCGCCAGCCGCAGCCGGGCCAGCCGCTCGCTCGAAGACAGCGGCGCGGGCTGTGCGGCCGGTTGGGTTCCGGGTTGGGCGGCGGACGGGGCAATCGGCTCGGCAACAGGCATCTCGATTCCCTCCCGGAGTTCCCGACAGGAAAGAACTGATGTGGTTAATTACCGGTTAAAGGGGTCGGGTATCAGCGGGTTTGTTCGCCGATCTTCGGCTCCTCGCGGCGCAGCATCCGGCGGATATTGGCGTGATGGCGGAGCCACACCAGCACCCCGAGGATGATCGCCAGCAGCACCGCCTCCCAGCGGCCGAACACGATCAGCCAGAGCGGACCGGAGGCCGCCGCCGCCAGTGCGCCGGGCGAGGACATGCGGCTCAGCGCCGCCGCCGCCAGCCAGGTCAGGCACAGCGCCGCCCAGGTGAGCGGATGGATCGCCAGCATGATGCCGAACCAGGTCGCCACCCCCTTGCCGCCGCGAAACCGCAGCCAGACCGGGAAGCAGTGGCCGAGGAACGCACCGAGCCCGGCCGCCTGGCCCGCCAGGTCGCCCGACGTTGCGAGAAAGTACCAGACCGGCACGGCGCCCTTCGCCGCGTCGAGCAGCAGGGTCGCCAGCGCGGCCGGCTTGTTGCCGGTGCGCAGCACGTTGGTGGCGCCGATATTGCCCGAGCCGATCCGGCGCAGATCGCCGAGCCGGAACAATCGCGCGACGATCATGCCGAAGGGGATCGATCCGGCCAGATAGCCACAGCCGAGCGCCAGCATCAGCCAGGGCAGGGCGCGCTCGATCCCCATGATGTCGTGGAACATGGCGCCTCACTCCGCGAAGATGCGTTTCCCGGCGACCCAGGCGCCCCTGACCCGGCCCTGCATGCGGGTGCGGTCGAAGGGGGTGTTCTTGGAGCGCGAGCGCAGTGTTTCGCGGTCGAGCACGAAGGGCGCGTCCGGGTCGAACAGCACCAGGTCGGCCGGCGCGCCGGGGGTCAGCCGGCCGCCGGGCAGGCCGAGGATGCGGGCCGGGTTCAATGCCGCGCACTCGAACAGGCGCACCAGCGACAGCCGCCCGTCGTGGACCAGCCGCAGGCAGGCGGGCAGGAAGGTCTCGAGCCCGACCGCACCGGTCGCCGCCTCCTCGAACGGCAGCCGCTTGGCTTCCTCGTCCCAGGGCAGATGCGACGAGACGATGACGTCGATCAGGCCCTCGGCCAGCGCCGCCACCACCGCCTCGCGGTCGGTCTCGGCGCGCAGCGGCGGGGCCAGCTTGAAGAAGCTGCGGTAGTCGGCGATGTCGAACTCGTTCAGCGTCAGGTGGTGGATCGAGACCCCGGCGGTGACTTTCAGCCCGGCTTCGCGGGCGCGGGCCAGCGGCGCCAGCGCTCCCGCCGTCGACAGCATGTCGGCGTGGTAGCGGGCGCCGGTGCTTTCCACCAGGGCGAGGTCGCGCTCCAGCATGATCCGCTCGGCGATGGCGGGGACCGAGGGCAGGCCGAGGCGCGAGGCGAACTCGCCCGAGGTGGCGCAGGCGCCCCGGCTCAGCGCTGGCTCCTGCGGGTGATGCACGATCAGGGTGTCGAGGGCGGCGGCATAGGCCATGCAGGCGCGCATGACCCTGGCGTCGGCGATGGCATGGTCGCCGTCGGTCAGGGCCACCGCCCCGGCGTCGAGCAGGAACTGCTGCTCGGTCATCTCGGCGCCCTTGAGGCCCTTGGTCAACGCGCCCATGGCGTGGACCCGCACCGGCGAGACCTCGCGGGCGCGGGCCAGGGCGAATTGCACCAGCGCCGGGTCGTCGAGTGGCGGATCGGTCTCGGGCTGGGCGACAAAGGTGGTGATCCCGCCCGCCGCCGCCGCCTCACCGGCCGAGCGGAAGCTCTCGCGATGCCGCGCCCCGGGTTCGCCGACGAAGACCCGCATGTCGACGATGCCGGGGGCGAGCACCGCGCCGCCGCAGTCGATCACGGCGCCGTCACTGGACTCGGGGCCGGGGGCGGGCGAGGCGCCCTTGACGATCTCCTCGATCAAGCCGCCCGAGACCTTGAGCGCGCCGGGGCCGTCGTAGCCGGTGGCGGGGTCGATCAGGCGGGCGTTGGTGAGGAAGAGGGGGGCGGGCATCAGGCGTCCCCCCCCAGGTTCCCGGCCAGCAGGTCCAGCACCGCCATGCGCACCGCGACCCCCATCTCGACCTGTTCCTGGATCACCGAGCGGGTGATGTCGTCGGCGACCTCGGCGTCGATCTCGACGCCGCGGTTCATCGGGCCGGGGTGCATGACGATGGCGTCGTCCTTGGCCACCGCCAGCTTTTCCGCCGTCAGGCCCCAGCGGTGGAAGTATTCCCGGGTCGAGGGGATGGCGGCGCCGGTCAGGCGCTCGTTCTGGATCCGCAGCATCATCACCACGTCGCAGTCCTTGAGCCCCGCCTTCATGTCGGTGAAGACCTCGACCCCGAAACGCTCGATGCCGGCGGGCAGCAGGGTCGGCGGCGCGATCACCCGGACCCGGTTCTCCATCTTGTTGAGGCACAGGATGTTCGAGCGCGCCACCCGGCTGTTGGCAATGTCGCCGCAGATGGCGATGGTCAGGCGCTGGAGCCGGCCCTTGCGCCGCCGGATGGTCAGGGCGTCGAGCAGCGCCTGGGTCGGGTGCTCGTGGCGCCCGTCGCCGGCGTTCAGCACGGCGCAGTTGACCTTCTCGGCCAGCAGCGCCACCGCGCCGGAGCTGTGGTGGCGCACCACCAGGAGGTCCGGGTGCATGGCGTTCAGGGTCAGCGCGGTGTCGATCAGGGTCTCGCCCTTGCGCATCGAGGAGGCCTGCATGGCCATGTTCATCACGTCGGCGCCGAGGCGCTTGCCGGCCAGCTCGAAGCTGATCTGGGTGCGGGTCGAGCTCTCGAAGAACAGGTTGATCTGGGTCAGCCCGCGCAGCTTCTCGGTGCGCTTGTCGCGCTGGCGGTTGAGCGCCACGTAGCTGTCGGCGAGGTCGAGGATTTGCGAGATATCGGGGGCCGAGAGTTGTTCGATGCCGAGCAGGTGGCGGTGGGCGAACATGGTCTCTCCCTTTGGCGCGATCCCGCGCCTTATAGGTGCGAATGGGGGGGCGGGCAAGCGGACTTGGCGCCGGGGCCGGGCCGCCCTAGGTTCCCGGGGAACCGCAACAGAGGAATCGCCCGATGACCCTGCCCCAGCCCGTCCGCCTCTACGATCAGCCGCGCGCCCCGAACCCGCGCCGGGTCAACATCTTCCTGGCCGAAAAGGGCATCGAGATCGAGCGCGTCAATATCGACCTGATGGCGGGCGAGCACAAGCAGCCGGACTACCTGGCCAGGATCGGGGTGCCGCAGGTGCCGGCGCTGGAGCTCGACGACGGCGCCATCGTGACCGAGTCGGTGGCGATCTGCCGCTATTTCGAGGCCCTGCGACCGGAGCCCAACATGATGGGCCGCGAGGTCATGGAGCAGGTAATCATCGAGAACTGGCAGCGGCTGGTCGAGTTCCGGCTGTTCGCCACCGTGGCGGCCTGCTTCCGCCACACCAACCCGCACCTGGCGGTGCTGGAGGACCAGTGCGCCGACTGGGGCGAGGTCAACCGGGGCCGCCTCGACGCCCGCCTGGGCGAGCTCGACCGGCGCCTCGAGGGGCGCGACTGGATCGCCGCCGACCGGCTGACCATCGCCGACATCACGGCGCTGGTGGCGGTCGAGTTCCTGCGCGTCATCAAGCATCCGATCCCGGCGGGCGATACCAACCTGCTGGCCTGGGTGGAACGCATGCGCGCCCGCCCCTCCACTTCGTTTTGAGCGTTGCCGGCATGACCAACCCGCTGCTCGCGCCCTGGGATGCGCCCTTCGGACTGCCGCCTTTCGAGCGCATCGAGGAGGCCCATTTCCGCCCCGCCTTCACCGCCGCGATGGCACGGCATCTGGGCGAGATCGAGGCCATCGCCGGTGACCCGGCGACGCCCGATTTCACCAATACCATCGAGGCGATGGAACGCTCGGGCCAAGCCCTCGACCGGGTTTCGGCGGTGTTCTTCAACCTGACCTCGTCGCATACCAATGACGCGCTTCAGGCGATCCAGCGCGAGGTGGCGCCGAAGCTGGCGGCGCATGACAGCGCGATCCTGTTGAACGCCCGGCTGTTCGCCCGGGTGCTGGCGCTGGTGGAAGCGGGCGAGGCGCTGGGGCTCGACGCCGAGCAGGCCCGGGTGCTGGAGCTTTACCACCGCATGTTCGTCAAGGCGGGGGCGAAGCTGGACGGCGAGGCGCGCGGGCGGATGACCGCGATCATGCAGCGCCTGGCCGAGCTGGGCACCGCGTTTGGCCAGAACGTGCTGGCCGACGAGAAGGACTGGGCGCTGGTGCTGGGCGAGGGCGATCTGGCCGGGCTGCCGGATTTCCTGACCGCCGCCGCGGCGCGCGAGGCCACGGCGCGGGGCGAGCCGGGGCAATACGCCATCACCCTGTCGCGCTCGTCGATCGAGCCGTTCCTGACTTTCTCGGCCCGGCGCGACCTGCGCGAGACCGCCTGG
>JACZTQ010000162.1 GCA_022573605.1 Pseudomonadota bacterium
GGCTGAGGCCGCGGCGCAGCTTGCCCCTTATGGCGCGGGCGCAGCAAGGCTGGCCGAGGCGGCGCGTTTCGTCGTCGAGCGGCGCTCTTGATCCGGCCCGCACCTCCGGGGCGACACGGTGGCACGAAACCCGGGGGAATATTCCCGTCATTAAGTTTGACAATCAAAGGGGGCTTGCCCACGCTTGGGCGCATAAAACAATTGCATAAAACAACGGGGAAGGGACGCCGGGAATGACTGGGCGGGAATGACTGGGCCGGGGCACGCGGACGCAGGACCGGGCACGCCTCTGTTCGAGGCGCGCGACATTGTCAAGAAATTCGGCGAGTTCGCCGCCAACAGGGATGTTGGCCTGGTGATCCAGCCGGGCGAGAAGCACGCGCTGCTGGGCGAGAACGGCGCCGGCAAGTCCACCCTGGTCAAGATGATGTACGGCGTCATGCAGCCGACCAGCGGGGAGTTCTTCTGGAACGGGGCGCGGATCGTCATCCACAAGCCGGCCGAGGCGCGCGAGCTGGGCATCGGCATGGTGTTCCAGCATTTCTCGGTGTTCGACGCGCTGACCGTGGTCGAGAACATCGCCCTGGCGCTGCCGCCGGAGCCGATGAAGGCGCTGAGCCGGCGGATCGAGCAGGTTTCCGAATCCTACGGGCTGGCAATCGACCCGCGGCGCGCGGTGCATACCCTCTCGGTCGGCGAGAAGCAGCGGGTCGAGATCATCCGCTGCCTGTTGCAGCACCCGAAGCTGTTGATCATGGACGAGCCGACCTCGGTGCTGACGCCGCAGGAGACGCGGGTGCTGTTCGAGACGCTGGACAAGCTGGCGCAGGAGGGCTGCTCGATCCTCTACATCTCGCACAAGCTGGAGGAGGTGAAGGCGTTGTGCGACGCAGCCACCATCCTGCGGCTGGGCCGTGTGGTGGCCCATTGCGACCCGAAGGCCGAGACCGCGCGCTCGATGGCCGAGATGATGGTCGGTGACGAGATCGCCTGGGTCGAGAGGAAAGGCACTTCGGCCGAGACCGGCGCCGAGACGGGTCCGGTGCGCCTGAAGGTCGATCACCTGAACCTGCCCGCCGCATCGGAATTCGGCATCAGCCTGAAAGACCTGTCGCTGGAGGTGCGCGGCGGCGAGGTGGTCGGCATCGCCGGGGTCGCCGGTGAGGGGCAGTCGGAACTGATGGAGGCGCTGACCGGCGAGGTGTTTTCCGACCGGGCGGAGGCGATTCTGATCGATGGCGAGGCGATGGGCCGGGCCGGCCCGACCCGGCGCCGCCTGGCGGGTGCTGCCTTCGTGCCGGAGGAGCGCAACGGCCATGCGGCGGTGAGCGAATTGACGCTTTCCGAGAACATCATCCTGCCGCACCACACCGCCGAGCGGGTGGCGACGCGGAGCTGGATCGACTTCGGCAAGGCCGCCGCCTGGGCGAAGCGGGTGCGCGAAGCCTTCGACGTGCGGTCGGCGACGGAGAACCCGGCCGCCGGGTCGCTGTCGGGCGGCAACCTGCAGAAATTCATCGTCGGGCGGGAAATCCTGCGCGAGCCGGGGGTGCTGGTGGTCAGCCAGCCGACCTGGGGGGTCGACGCCGGCGCCGCCTCGGTGATCCGCCGCGCGCTGATCGACCTGGCGGCGCGGGGCTCGGCGGTACTGGTGATCAGCCAGGACCTGGAGGAGATCTTCTCGATCTGCGACAAGATCGCGGTGATCCATCACGGGCGGCTGTCGAAGGAGCATCCCGCCGCCGAGATGACGCCGGAGAAGGTGGGGCTGCTGATGGGCGGGGCGCATCCGGAGGAGAGCGAGATCCCGGCCGGGGAGGTTGCCTTATGATCGTCCTCGAACCGCGCCCGCAGCCCTCGCGCGCCCTGGCGTTGCTGTCGCCGGTGATCGCCATCGGGCTGACGCTGCTCGCCGGGGGCATCCTGATGGCGCTGATGGGCAAGCCGCCGCTGGAGGCGCTGCGGATCTATTTCTTCCAGCCCTTCGGGGAATTGTGGATGTGGGCGACGCTGCCCGAGGGCGAGCGCGAGATGTGGCTCTACATCCCCTCGGAGGTGATCGTCAAGGCGATCCCGCTGGCGCTGATCGGGGCCGGGCTGGCGGTCTGTTTCCGGGCCAATGTGTGGAACATCGGCGCCGCCGGGCAGTACACCATGGGCGCCGTCATCGGCGGCTGGTTCGCGCTGAGCGCGCCGGCGGACGCCAGCGGCCTCCTGCTGGCGCCCTATCTTGCCGCCGGCGTGCTCGGCGGCATGGCCTGGGCGGCGATTCCCGCCTTCCTGCGGGTGCGGTTCAACGCCAACGAAATCCTGGTCAGCCTGATGCTGACCTATGTCGCGGGGTATATTCTCGACTGGCTGGTGCGCGGCCCGTTCAAGGACCCAGCTGGTTTCGGCTTTCCGCAGTCGGAGGATTTCCAGGACGCTTTCATCATGCCGGTGCTGGTCGAGGGCACCCGGCTGCATCTCGGCGTGGTGCTGGCAATCGTCATCGCGGTGGCGCTGTGGGTGATGATGGGCCGCACCATGAAGGGCTTCGAGGTGCGGGTGATCGGCGCGGCGCCGCGCGCCGGGGCCTTCGCCGGCTTCTCGCGCAACCGCACGATCTGGTTCGTGCTGCTGCTGTCGGGCGGGCTGGCCGGGCTGGCCGGCGCGATCGAGGTCTCGGCCACGGTGCAGCAGTTGCAGCCGCAGATCTCGGCCGAATACGGTTTCGTCGCCATCATCGTCGCCTTCCTCGGGCGGCTCAACCCGCTCGGGGCGCTGCTCGGCGCGGTGATCCTGGCGATCAGCTATATCGGCGGCGAGAACGCCCAGATCCTGCTGAAGCTGCCGAAAGCGGTGACCGGCGTCTTCCAGGGCATGCTGCTGTTCTTCCTGCTCGGCTGCGACACCCTGATCCGCTACCGGATCAGGGTGATGCGGCCGGCGAGGGGGTAGGCGCGGAGCATGGAAAATTTCATCATCCCGATGATCATCGCGGCGACGCCGCTGCTGCTGGCGGCGATCGGCGAGTTGGTCACGGAGCGCTCCGGCGTGCTGAACCTGGGCATCGAGGGCATGATGCTGATGGGGGCGGTGGTGGCCTTCGCGGTGGCCAATGCCACCGGCTCGACCCCGCTGGCGATCCTCGCCGGGGCCGGGGCGGGAGCGGCGATGGCGCTGATTTTCTCGGTCATCGCGCTCAGCCTGCTGGCCAACCAGCCGGCCACCGGGCTGGCCCTGACGATCTTCGGCATCGGCGCCTCGGGGCTGATCGGCCAGGGTTTCGTCGGCATCGCGCTGGAGCCGCTGTCGAAGCTGTCGATCCCTTACCTGTCGGACTCGACGGCGCTGGGGCGCATCCTGCTGAGCCACGACGCGATGGTCTACCTGGCGCTGGCGCTGGCCGCCGGGGTGGCCTGGTTCCTCTACAGCGCTCGGGGCGGACTGGCGCTGCGCGCGGTCGGTGACAATCATGAATCCGCCCATGCGCTGGGCTACAACGTGGTCGCCATCCGCTACCTGGCGACGCTGTTCGGTGGCGCCTGCGCGGGCCTGGGCGGGGCCTATCTGTCGGTGGTCGATACCCCGATGTGGGGCGAGAACATGACCGCCGGACGGGGCTGGATCGCGCTGGCGCTGGTGGTGTTCGCGACCTGGCGGCCAGGAAGGCTGGTGGCGGGAGCGTATCTCTTTGCCGCCGTATCCATTCTGCCGTTTTATGCTCAGGCGGTGGATACATTCCTCTGCGGCCGCGCGCCGCTGCTCTGCTTCGGCGACTCGGAGGACAAGTTGTTGACGCTCCTGCCGTCTCAGTTTCTGGCCATGGCGCCCTATCTGGCGACAATCCTGGCGCTGGTGATCATCTCGCGCGATGTGAACTTGACGAAAGCCAACGCACCTGCCTGCATAGGCAGGCCATTCCGGGCCGAACGCTGATGCGGCCCCCCAAACGACGTATCGGACTGAACAGGGAGAAACCGAAATGATCCGTAAATTCGCCCTCGCGCTGGCCGGCCTGATGATGGCCACCGGCGCTTATGCCGCCGAACTGAAGGTCGGCTTCGTCTATGTCGGCCCGGTCGGCGATTTCGGCTGGACCTACCAGCACGACCAGGGCCGCCTCGCCGTGGAGGCCGAATTCGGCGACCGGGTCGAGACCACCTATGTCGAGAGCGTGCCCGAGGGGCCGGACGCCGAGCGGGTGATCCGCCAGCTCGCCGCCTCGGGCCACGGGCTGATCTTCACCACCTCGTTCGGCTACATGGACCCGACCCTGAAGATCGCCAAGATGTTCCCCAAGGTGAAGTTCGAGCACGCCACCGGCTACCGGCGCGCCGACAACGTCTCGACCTATTCGGCCCGCTTCTACGAGGGCCGCCACGTCATCGGCCTGATCGCCGGGATGATGACCAAGACCAACAAGATCGGCTACATCGCCTCGGTGCCGATCCCCGAGGTGGTGCGCGGCATCAACGCCGCCACCCTGGCGGCCCGCGCGGTCAACCCGGATGTCACCATCCAGGTGATCTGGGTGAACTCGTGGTACGACCCCGGCAAGGAAGCCACTGCCGCCAAGGCGCTGATCGCTCAGGGCGCCGACATCATCATGCAGCACACCGACAGTCCGGCCGCCCTCCAGGCGGCCGAGATCGCCGGCGTGCTGGCCTTTGGCCAGGCCTCCAACATGATCAAGTTCGGACCCAATGCGCAGCTGACCGCGATCATCGACGACTGGTCGCCCTACTACATCGCCCGCGTCCGGGCGGTTCTGGACGGCACCTGGACGAGCGAGGATAGCTGGAAGGGGCTCGCCGCCGGCGAGGTGGTGATGGCGCCCTACACCAACCTGCCGGACGACGTGGTGGCCACCGCCGAGAAGGCCGCGGCGGATGTCGCCTCGGGCGCCGTGCATCCCTTCACCGGCCCGATCAGGGACCGCGACGGGACCGAGCGCATCGCCGCCGGCGCGGTGGCCGATGACGGCATGATGCTGGGCATGGACTGGTTCGTCGAGGGGGTTCAGGGCGACCTGCCGAAGTGAGCCGCCTCCCGGCGCAAGGACGAGGCCCCGCCGGTAGGTGGGGCCTTTTCCGCAGCTGCGCGCCGGACGGAGCGTCACCGGTCTCGCTCGACACTCCGCCCGATCCAGTCGGCCCCGCCATAGGTGATGCACAGGATCAGCACCCTCCGCGCCGCATCATCGACCTTGAAGCTGATGACCGCCTTGCGGCCGGCGGGGATCGCACGGAGGTCCGGCGATATTTCATCGCGGATGCTGCCGATATGCGGTGTCTCGGCCAGGCGCCGGACGGTCTGTTCGATTTCCTGAAGCTTGGCCAGCGCGATCTCGGGTCCGGCGTAGCTGGCGATCAGCCTGACGATGATCCGCAGGTCATGCTCGACCAGCGGATGGCGCAGGATTTTGTAGCTCACTCCCGGGTATCTTCGAGAAGATCGCGCCGGATGGCGTCGAACATGCCGTCCTGATCGAGGTCGATGAACTCATCGGCCGGGGTCCGCATGCGCCGCCGGATCTCACTCGCCATGGCGTTGAGCGCGAAATCGCGCTCCCGCTCATCCTCGATCATCCGCTCGACACCAGCGGCAACGACCCCGCTCAAGGAGGCAAACGCACCCTGGGCGACCTTCTCGGCAATGAAGCGGTGATGGCGGTCGGTGAAACTGAGCGAGGTCTTCACGGTCATTGGGGCCTCCGGCATACGGTAGGAATGAGTAGTACTGAAACTCCTATGCTCCGTCAATGTTATGTCCGGGGGACCATCTCTGCGATACGCCTTGCCGAGCGCGAGGATTTCCGGTCTGATTCAAATTGTCTTTGAACGCACTTCCCCGATCGGTCGCTACACTCCTTCCGATCCGACCACAGGGAGACGCCGATGGGCCGCCTGACCACCCATGTTCTCGACACCGCCACCGGGCGCCCGGCAGCGGGCCTGCGGATCGAGTTGCACCGGCTCGAGGGGAGTGCGCGGGTAGCCATGGCGGAGGCCGTGACCAATGCCGACGGGCGCTGCGACGGGCCGCTGCTGGAGGGCGATGCCCTGACCACCGGGGTCTACGAGCTGACCTTCCATGCCGGGGCCTATTTCGACGCGCTGGGGCTGGACCTGCCGGAGCCGAAATTCCTCGACACCGTGCCGATCCGGTTCGGCATCGCGGATGCGGGCCAGCACACCCATGTGCCGCTGCTGATCTCGCCGTTCGGTTGCTCGACCTATCGCGGAAGCTGAGATGGACAGGACAATCCGCTTCATTTTGAACGGCGAGACGGTGGAGATAACGGACCTGCCACCCAACACGACGCTGCTGAACTGGCTGCGCTACCGGCGCCATCTGACCGGCACCAAGGAGGGCTGCGCCGAGGGCGACTGCGGCGCCTGCACGGTGGCGATCCGGGAGCTCGACGGCACGGGTGATTCCGGGGGCGGGCTGGTGACCATGCCGGTGAACGCCTGCATCCAGCTCTTGCCGATGCTGCACGGCAAGGAGGTGGTCACGGTCGAGCGGCTGGCCTCGCCCGAGGGCGCGCTGCATCCGGTGCAGGCGGCGCTGTCGGAGTGTCACGGCTCGCAATGCGGCTTCTGCACCCCGGGCTTCGTGATGAGCATGTGGGTGGCCTACCGGGCGGAGGCGAAGCCGGATCTGGCGCGGACCAACGACCTGCTGGCGGGGAATCTCTGCCGCTGCACCGGCTACGGGCCGATCATCGAGGCCACGGCGCAGGCCTATGACCGCCCGCGCGCCGACTGGGACGATGCGGATGCCGAGGCCGCCGCCGGGCGGCTCGCGGCGCTGGCCTCCGACGAGACGCTGGATTACGCGGCCGGGGACAGGCGGTTTTGGGCGCCCGCGACACTGGACGAATTCGCCGCATTGGTCGAGGCGCACCCTGAGGCGACGATCCTGTCCGGGGCGACCGATGTCGGGCTGTGGGTGACCAAGCACGCCTTCGATCCGGCCGAGATGATCCATACCGGCCGGGTCGCCGAGTTGCGCCAGATGCGGGAGGTGGACGGCGCGCTGTGGATCGGCGCCGGGGTCACCTATCGCGCCGCGCGGGCGCGGATCACGGCGCTGTATCCGGATATCGGCGAGTTGATCCGGCGGCTCGGCGCGACCCAGGTGCGGGCTGCCGGGACCATTGGCGGCAACATCGCCAACGGCTCGCCGATCGGCGACATGCCACCGGCCCTGATCG
>JACZTQ010000163.1 GCA_022573605.1 Pseudomonadota bacterium
GGAATTTCACCGCCCGGAAGGGCCGGCAGTCGCGTCCCATCCGGGTCTGCAGGAAAAACAGCGGGCCGGCGTTCCAGCCCGGGTTGATGACCAGCAGGATCAGCGCCGTGAGCCCGATCAGCGGCAGGGCCGCGAGCGCGACCGCGAGATCGAAGCCGCGCTTGGCGATGCGGAAACCGGCGCTGGCGCGATAGCTGGCCGCCGCGGCGGCGCCGCGCCGCGCCGGTGTTTCCGGAATGGCGCCGCTTCGCACCGGCGTTTCCGCGATGCCGCCGTGCCGCTCCGGTGTATCCGCGATGCTGCCGTTTCGCGCCGGTGTATCCGCGATGCCGCCGTTTTGCGCCGGCGGGGCCGCGATGCCGCCGCTTCGCGCCGGCGCATCGATATCGAGTTGCTGGATATGCTTGTTCATCGCCTTATCGCCACCCATTCTTCACAGGTTACACATCACAACTTCACCACCGGATTCATATCCGTTTGCGCGAAGCGCGATCCGGGGTCACTGCCCCTTCGGCAGGATCGGCCTGGTCTCGCTCACGCTACCGCAGTTCGGGTGACGCCTGGGCCTCCCGGAGGGTTGTGGTGACAAGCAGGCGGCCCGAAGCGCCGCCCTATTTCCTTTGCACAATTCGTCAGACCGCAACCGGCATCAGGGCGTCGGGGCCGACCGCGACCTGGCGCTCCGACCCGAGGATTTCCAGCAGCACCGCGACCCGATCGGTATCGTCGAGATGCACCAGGCGGCCGATTTTATCGGCGAACGGGCCGGTCATGAACCGGACCGCCTGACCCAGCACCAGCCGCTCGCGAAAATCGATCCCGCCGGTTCCGCTGGTGGTGGCGATCAACTGCTCCACCAGGCCTTGCGGGGCCGGTCTCGGCCGGTCGCCGTCCATCACCAGGCACGACACGCCGAATGTGCTGCGCACCGCGCGCCAGCGGTCGCGGGTGAGATCCAGCGAAACGAACAGGTAGCGCGGGAACAGCGGGGCCAGAACCGTCTTGCTGCGCCGGGCATGGCGAACGGTCTTGCCGATCCGCGGGATGAAGGTGCGGAAGTTCTGGTTCTGGAGATTGGTGGCGGCATAGAGTTCCTTGTGCGGGCGGCTCTGGACCACATACCAGCGTGGACCAAAGGGAAAGGCGGCCGCACGGATCGGAGTCTGCTCCCAGGTCATCACCGCGGCCCCCCGACCATGGCCGCCGGAGGCGACAGGCGGGCGGAGCGGGTGATCGCCCCCGGAGCCGGAACAAGGGCCGGCAGACAGAGTAACGCGAGCCGCTGGAACGCGTTTGGTTGCTCGCGGCCGGTGAAGACCGGACCTTTCGACAAACATCTTCGACCAGCCTCGCCAAAACCCATCGGTCACTCCTGCCTGCAACGGTTCATTAACCATGGTGAGAATGGCGTGAGTCTCGTAAATCGCTGGTTAACGGCGAAAAAATATTCGTGGTGAACATGGTATGAAGCTCGTAAATCATTGGTTAACGGCGAGGCTTAACCTTTTCCCGGATGGCGCTGGCCGCCGGGGAGCCGCCGGCGGCCGGAATCGAGGCCGGGTGGGGGGCATGAAGGGGACGGGGCTTTGGCGGCGGGGTGGGGGCGCGTAGGCGTCAGCCCTTCGCCGCCCCGGCCGCGTCGTTGCCGGCAACGATGATTTCCAGCGACCAGGCCGCCATCGCGGCGCACAGGTCGGCCGGCGGCGGCGCGTCGGTGACCAGCTTGTCGATCATGGCGGGGTCGCAGACCACGATCGGCGCGGCGCGGCCGAACTTGGTGCTGTCGGCGGCGACCACGCGGGTCCGGGCGCGCAGCATGATTTCGCGCGAGAATTCCGCCTCCTGGAGGTCGAACAGCATGAAGCCCCGCTCGGCGTCGATCGCGGTTGCCGAGCAGATCGCGTAGTCGACCTGGAAGCGGCGCACGAAGGCGATCGCCCCGGCGCCAAAGGCGCCGCCGTCATGGGCCCGCAACTCGCCCCCGGCCATGAACACCCGGTTGTTGTTGCGCGCCGCCAGCAGATGCGCGATGGCGACCGAGTTGGTCACCACGAACAGCTCGCGGTGGCCGCGCAGGGCGCGCGCGATATAGGCGGTGGTCGAGCCGATATCGAGAAACAGCGAATCGCCGTTGCCGACCATGGCGGCGACCCGGGCCGCGATCCGGCGCTTGGCCTCCGGGTTCCGGTCCATGCGCTGCGCGAAGCTGGGCTCGGTCTCGGCGCCGGGCTCGGCGTCGGGCAGATGGACGCCGCCGTGGACCTTGCGCACCCGCCCGTCGTCGGCGAGTTTCTTCACGTTGCGGCGGATGGTTTCCTCCGACACGCCCAGTTGCGCCGCCAGCGGCTGGATCCGGCTCGACCCGCCGTTCAGGCGCAGCGCCTCGATGATTTCGCGCTCGCGGTGGGCGGTGCGCCGCGCGCCGGGCGGGCTGAACCCCATGGCTCTCTCCAACAAACTGATCCGCGGCCCCGTTCGGGCGCTGGCCTGGATCATGTCAAAAACCACAAAAAACCACAAGAAGGGGGAATTCTGCACTTTTCCGTTGAGTTTCGTGGGATTTCGGGGGAATTTCACCGCATCACCCGTCGAATCGATGCTGGCCCGTGCGGCCGGGGCGATGGGGAAATCAGGGAGGTCTAACGATGAAACGAGGTTCACTGATAATCGCGGCCGCGGCACTGGTCTGCGCCGGGGGGGCTGCCGGAACCGCGAACGCCGGGGCGGAGTCGCAGGACCCGATCAAGCTGACGCTGCACGACTGGACCGGCCAGCTTCTGACCACCAACATCATGGGCGAGATACTGGGCAAGGCCGGCTACAATATCGAATATGTCCAGGCCGACTACATCGCCCAGTTCGCCGGCCTGAAGACCGGCGACCTCCATGTCGCGATGGAGATGTGGGAGACCACCGGGCGCGACGCGATGGACGAGGCCACGGCGACCGGAAAGGTGGTCAATCTCGGCGAGACCGGGATGCAGGCGATCGAGGAATGGTGGTATCCGAGCTACATGAAGGAGGTCTGCCCCGGGCTGCCCGACTGGCGGGCGCTGAACGATTGCGCCGAGGAATTCGCCACCCCCGAGACCGCGCCGAAAGGGCGCTACCTGGGCGGGCCGGTGACCTGGGGCGGCTTCGACGACGAGCGCGTCGAGGCGCTGGAGATGGATTTCGAAGTGGTCCATGCCGGCACCGACGCGGCGCTGTTCGCCGAGCTCGAATCGGCCTACCAGCGCAAGGCCCCGGTGCTGCTGTGGGTCTACGCGCCGCACTGGGCGCCGGCCAAGTTCGACGGTGAGTGGGTCGAGTTCCCGCCCTATTCGGCGGAATGCTACAACGACCCCTCGGCCGGCATAAATCCCGATCTGGCCTATGATTGCGGCAAGCCCCGCGGGCCGATCTGGAAAGTGGCCTGGGCCGGGCTGGAAGGCAAATGGCCGGGCGCATATGCGGCCATCAAGGCGTTCAACATCTCGAACGACGAAATGGGCGCGATGGTTGCCGCCGTCGATCTGGAAGGCAGCGCGCTGGACGACGTCGTCGCCGAGTGGATGGCGACCAACGAGGCTCGCTGGCAGAGCTGGATCGCGCCGTAAAGGCGCGATCATGGCAAATCCGATCCTGGGCGGGGCGGCTTAACGGCCGCCCCCTTCCCGCACAAACCTTGCCGAGACAGCCATGGTCCCTCAGGGTGGCTCGACTGTGCGCATCGAGGTCCCATGGAAAAGCCCGTAAAACTCGACTGCCGGAACGTCTGGAAGCTCTACGGCGATGCCGCCGACGGTTTCCTGGACAACCGGACCTCCGAGCCGACCGCCGAGGAAATCCACGCCGCCGGCCTGATCGGCGCGGTGCGCAACGCCAACGTCCGGATCCACGACGGCGAGATCTTCGTCATCATGGGGCTCTCGGGGTCGGGCAAGTCGACCCTGGTGCGCTGCCTGGCGCGGCTGATCGAGCCGACCGCGGGCGAGGTGCTGTTCGAGGGCCGGGACCTGCTGCGCATGGCGGAGAAAGAGCTGATCGAGATCCGCCGCAAGAAGATGGGCATGGTGTTCCAGCACTTCGCCCTGCTGCCCCATCTCACGGTGCTGGAGAACGTCGCCTTCCCGCTGGAGATCCAGGGCATCGGCCGGGCCGAGCGCGAGGCGCGCGCCCGCGAGGTCATCGAACTGGTCGGATTGGCCGGCCGCGAGGCCTATTACCCGCGCGAGCTTTCCGGCGGCCAGCAGCAGCGCGTCGGCATCGCCCGCTCGCTCGCGGTCGGACCCGAGCTGTGGTTCCTCGACGAGCCGTTCTCGGCCCTCGATCCGCTGATCCGGCGCGAGATGCAGGACGAGTTCCTGCGCCTCCAGGCGCTCTTGCACAAGACCATCGTCTTCATCACCCACGATTTCGACGAGGCGATCCGGCTGGCCGACCGGATCGCCATCATGCAGGACGGCGTGATCATCCAGGTGGCGACGCCGGAGCAACTGGTGCTGTCGCCGGCTTCCGAATACGTGGCCGAGTTCACCCGCCACATCCCGCGCGCCAAGGTGCTGAGCGCGCGCACCCTGATGCGGGCCGGACCGGTGGACGGCGCCACCGCCGGCGAGGTCGCCGCCTCCGACCGCATCGAGGACATCGCCGCGCGGGTGGTGGCCTCGGAGTTGCCGTTCGGCGTCGTCGACGGGGCGGCCGGCGTGATCGGCTCGATCGGCCGCCAGGCGGTGATCGAGGTTCTGGCCGGCATCCAGCACCGGCCGTGAGCCGTCTGATCGCCATATTGACCCGCGAGGGCCGCTGGTTCTGGCCCGTCCTGTTCGCCGCCACCTGGCTGGTCTCGACCTACGGGCGGGATGCTGCCAGGGCGCTGGACGCCCGCTGGCTGGTCAAATACCCGGCCGCCTGGCGCCTGCCGCTGAAGGGCGAGATCAGCACGGCGATGGACTGGCTGGTCGAGGAAGCGAATTTCGGCCTGTTCACCTTCCGCGAACTGACCCGCGGGATTTCCTGGCTGATCGAGATTCCATACGATTTTGCCCGCTCGGCCCTGATCGAGGGGTTCGAGCGCGGACAGGGCTCGAACGCGGTCGAAATCGCCCCCTCGCTGAGCTGGATCGCCGTCATCGTCGCGGTGGTGGCGATGGGGCACTACGCCCGCAACTGGCGGCTGGCGGCGCTGGTCGGCGGCTGTTTTGCCTATCTGGTCATCTTCGGCCAGTGGGACAGCGCCATGGTGACGCTGGCCTCGGTGCTGATCGCGGTGCCGATCGGTGCCGCGGGCGGCCTGCTGCTCGGCATCGCGGCCTACCGCTGGCCGCTGTTCGACCGCATCCTGCTGCCGGTCCTCGATCTGATGCAGACCGTGCCGGTGTTCGCCTACCTGGTGCCGATCCTGTTCCTGTTCGGCTTCAACGCGGTCGCCGCCCTGGTCGCCACCATCATCTACGCGATGCCGCCGATGATCCGCATGACCACGCTGGCGCTGCGCACCGTGCCCGACGAGATCAGGGAATTCGGCGTCATGACCGGATGCTCCAGGCGGCAACTGATTTGGAAGGTGCTGGTGCCCTCGGCGGCGCCCGGGCTGATGGTCGGGGTCAACCAGGTCATCATGCTGACCCTGAACATGGTCATCATCGCCTCGATGATCGGCGCCGGCGGGCTCGGCTACGATGTGCTGACCTCGCTGCGCCGGCTCGACATCGGCACCGCGCTGGAGGCCGGCATCGCCATCGTGGTGATGGCGATCGCGCTCGACCGGCTGAGCCAGGCCTTCGCCGAGCGGGCCCGGACCGAGATGCACGACCCGGCCTTGTCCGCCGGCTGGATCAGGCGGCACCGCTGGCTGTCGACGGTTGTGGCGGTGGCCGCCGCGACCACCCTGGCCGGGCTCCTGGTCCCCGCCGTGCAGACCTATCCCGAGCCGATGATGATCACCACGGGGCCGTTCTGGTCCGATCTGGTCCGGTATATCAACGTGAACTTCTTCGACCAGTTCGAGGCTTTCAAGACCTTCCTGCTGTGGTATTTCCTGCTGCCGGTGAAGCGCTTCCTCGGCGGCGTGCCCTGGACCTGGGGCATCGGGGTGATGACGCTCGTCGGCTGGCGCTTCGGCGGCTGGCGCCTGGCCCTGCTGACCGGCGGGCTGAGCCTGTTCATCGCCGTCAACGGGCTCTGGCCCAAGGCCATGATCACGGTCTATCTGTGCGGCGTCTCGGTGGTCATCGCCTCGGCCATCGGCATCCCGCTCGGGGTGCTCTCGGCTTCGAACGAGCGCGCCAACCGGATCGTCGGGGCGTTTATCGACACCCTGCAAACCCTGCCGAGCTTCGTCTACCTGATCCCGGTGGTGATGCTGTTCCGGGTCGGCGATTTCGCCGCGATGATCGCGGTGGTGCTCTACGCCCTGGCGCCGGCGGTGCGCTACGCGGCGCACGGGGTGCGCAACATCGATCCGCAGATGATCGAGGCCGGGATCGTGTCCGGCTGCACCCGCTGGCAACTGCTGCGCCGGATCAAGCTGCCGCTGGCGATGCCCGAGATCCTGCTGGGGCTGAACCAGACCATCATGCTGGCGCTGTCGATGCTGGTGATCACGGCCCTGGTTGGCACCCGCGGCCTGGGCCAGGAGGTCTACATCGCGCTGACCAAGGCCGACAGCGGGCGCGGCATCATCGCCGGATTGTCGGTCGCCTTCATCGCCATCATCGCCGACCGCATCCTCTCGGCCAGCGCCCGCCACGCCCGGGCCCGGCTGGGGCTCGAATAATGGGGAATCCCATGGAGACAGCCCTGAAACGCGCCGCCGGTCTGGCGATCTGGACCGGGCCGGTGTCGCCGGAGCCCCTCGGCGGCGGCCTGACCAACCTGAACTTCGTCGTCGAGGACGCCGGCAGGCGCTACCTGGTGCGCATCGGCGACGACATCGTCGAGCACCAGGTGATGCGCTTCAACGAGCTTGCCGCCAGCCGCGCCGCCCACGCGGCGGGCCTCTCGCCGGCGGTCGTCCACCACCAGCCCGGCGTGCTGGTGCTGGACTTCATCGAGGCGGTCACGCTCGACGAGGAAGCGGTGCGCACGAGCGCGATGCTGGAGCGCATCGTGCCGCTGGTCCGGCGCTGCCATCGCCAGATACCCGAGCACCTGCGCGGCCCGGTGCTGATGTTCTGGGTGTTCCATGTGCTGAAGGATTACGGCGCGGCG